>NZ_DATBNB010000755.1 GCF_036554565.1 Longimicrobium sp.
GTGCTGTACCTCCAGGAGCCCTTCCGGAACTTCTACGAGGCCAGGCCGGTGCTGCCCTGGGTGGGCGACGTATCGGCCGGCGGCGGGGTGGTGCGCCGCGCCGCGCGAACCGCCGCCGATGCGGCGCGCCTGCTGGCGGACCGTGCCCAGGCCCGCGAGGAGCTGCGCAACGCGGCCGCGGCGGGCACCATCCTGGTCAACTCGTTCTACAGCCGCGAAAGCGTGCTGCGCGCGTACGGCCGGGATTGCCGGGTCTGCTACCTGGGCGTCGACACGCGGCTCTTCCATCCCACCGGCGCGCCCCGCGAGCGCTTCGTCGTGGGGCTGGGCGCGGTGGACCCGGCCAAGGGGGTGGACCTGGCCGTGGCGGCGGTGGCCCTGCTTCCCGAGCCCCGGCCCCCGCTGGTGTGGGTGGGCGACCGGGGCGACGCGGCCTACGCCCGCGCCATGGAAGAGATGGCGCGGGCTGCCGGCGTGCGGCTGGACGTGCGGGTGCGGCTTGGCGACGCGGAGCTGGTGGACCTGCTCAACCGCGCCGCCGCGATGGTCTACGCCCCGCGGCTGGAGCCGTTCGGGCTGGCGCCGCTGGAGGCGGCGGCGTGCGGCACTCCCGTCGTGGCGGTGGCCGAAGGGGGCGTGCGGGAAACGGTGCGCGAGGGGATCAACGGGTTCCTGGTGCAGCGCAGCCCCGAAGACGTGGCGGCGGCGCTCCGCAGGATCCTGGACGACCCGGCGCTGGCCCGCGGCCTGGGCGAGGCGGGCGCGCGCAACGCGCACGACGAATGGAGCGTGGAGCGGGCGGTCGACCGCCTGGAAGCCGAATTAGAGCGGGGCCGCCGGGTGCCGCCGCCGCACGGAGCGCAACCGGACCGGAACGTGCCAGGGGACGCGGGGTGACGCGGGTGAAGATCGCGATCGTATCGACCATGCAGGGCCCGCCCTGGGCGGGAAGCGAGGAGCTGTGGGCCCGCATGGCCGCGGCCGCGCTGGGCGACGGGCACCAGGTGATGGCGTTCGTGCACCGTTCCCGCGAGCTGGCGCCGCAGCTGCGCGAGCTGCGGGAGAGCGGCGCGGCGCTCTACCGCCGGGGCCGAAGCTACCGCCTGGGGCTGGAGCGGCTGGGCAGCTCCTTCGTCCGCCGCCCGGTACGGCTTCCCATGGTCGCCCCGGCCTCCCCCTTCGCCCCCCTCTTCCGCTTCGGGCCCGACGTGGTGGTGCTCAGCGAGGGGACGCTGTTCGCCTTTCTGCACGTGGGCGACCTGGCGGAGTGGCTGCGGCGGACGGATACGCCGTACGTCACCGTCTGCCAGTACCTGTCGGACGCGCACCGGGCCACCGAGGAGTACCGTGCCCGGGCGGCGGCGTTCTACCGCGGCGCGCGGACGGTGGGGTTCGTGGCCCGCGGCAACCTGGAAAGCGCCGAACGCCAGCTGGCCGCGGCGCTGCCCAACGCGGTGGTGCTGCGCAACCCCGTGAACCTGGCCGACCGCACTCCCGTTCCCCCGCCGCCCCCCGGCCCCGTGCGGATGGCCAGCGTGGGCCGGCTGGTGGTGGGCGACAAGGGACAGGACGTGCTCCTGCATGCGCTTTCGGCGCCGGCGTGGCGGGCGCGCGACTGGCGGCTGAACCTGTACGGCACGGGGGGCGACGAGGGGTACCTGCGGGCGCTCGCCCGGCACTACTCGGTGGCGGAACGGGTGGAGTTCCACGGGCACGTGCAGGACGTCCGCTCCATCTGGGCCCGGAACGAGCTGCTGGTGATGCCCTCGAGGGCCGAAGGCACCCCCCTGGTGCTGCTGGAGGCCATGCTCTGCGGCCGCCCATCGGTGTGCACCGACGTGGGCGGCATGGCCGAGTGGGTGCACGAGGGCCGCACGGGGTTCCTGGCCGAGGCGCCCACGCCCCGCTCGTTCGGCGCGGCGCTGGAGCGGGCCTGGGCGGCGCGCCGCGAATGGCCGTCCATGGGCCGGCAGGCGCACGAGGACGCGGGGCGGGGCATCGAGCCGCACCCCGAGCGCACGCTGCTGGACCTGGTGGCCCGGGCCGCCGCGTCCAGGGGGAGAAGCTGATGCGGGTGCTCGTCGTGGCCGGGGCGCGCCCCAACTTCATGAAGGTGGCCCCGATCGTGGCCGAGCTGGGGCGCAGGGGGATCGAAGCGCCGCTGGTGCACACCGGGCAGCACTACGACGCCCGCATGTCGGACACCTTCTTCCGCGATCTCGACATCCCGGCGCCCGACTTTCACCTGGGCGTGGGCTCCGGCAGCCACGCGGTGCAGACCGCGGGGGTCATGACCGCCTTCGAGCCGGTGCTGCGGGAGGTGCGTCCCGACTGGGTGGTGGTGGTGGGCGACGTGAACTCCACCCTGGCGTGCGCCCTGGTCACCGCCAAGCTGAAGCCGGAGCTGGGGTGCCGGGTGGCCCACGTCGAGGCGGGGCTGCGCAGCGGCGACTGGGCGATGCCCGAAGAGGTGAACCGCGTCCTCACCGACCGGCTTTCGGACCTGCTGCTTACCCCCAGCCGCGACGCTCACGCCAATCTGCGGGCGGAAGGGATCGCGGACGCGCAGGTGGTGTTCGCCGGCAACGTGATGATCGACACGCTCTTCGCCCAGCTCCCCGCGGCGCGCGCCCTGGGGCTGCTCGACGAGCTGGCGCTCCCGCGCGGCGGATACGCGGTGGTCACGCTGCACCGCCCGTCGATGGTGGATGACGCGCGCGCGCTCGCCGAGACACTGGGGGCGCTGGCCGAGGCAGCACGCGAGATGCCGGTGGTGTTTCCGATGCATCCGCGCACGCGCCAGAACGTGGAAGCCTTTGGGCTGGCCCCAATGCTGCACGGCGTGCGGGTGGTGGAGCCGCTCGGCTACCGCGCGATGCTGGCGCTGACCGATGGAAGCGCGGTGGTGCTTACCGACTCCGGCGGGCTGCAGGAGGAAACCACGAGCCTCGGTGTACCCTGCGTGACGCTGCGGGAGCAGACCGAGCGCCCCGTGACGGTCACCCAGGGCACCAACCGCCTGGCGCCCTGGCCGCTGACGCGCGACGGCATCCTTTCCTCCTTTCGCGAGGCCGCGGCCGAGGGGCGGCGCGAGCCGGGCGCGCGCGCCCCGGAAGGCTGGGACGGGCGGGCGGCCGAGCGCGTGGTCGCGGCGCTCCGCGAGCGGTGCGCCCCCCCGCGCGAGGCGGTGCGGTGAGGGAGCTCGCCAAGCTCGTGCAGGTGGGGTTTCCCACCCACAACCGGTGGGACGAGGTGCGCAACACGCTGGAGCGGCTGGCCGATGCCGGGCTCGGCGACCTGCGCGTGCTGATCGTGGACGACGGCTCCGACCAGCCGTGCCCCTTCGAGCCGGCGTCCATCTGCCCGCGGGCGGAGCTGCGGCGGCACGGCGAGGCGCGGGGGATGGTGGTGCGGCGCAACGAGATCGCCCGCGCGATGGATGCCCGCTACTACCTGGGGCTCGACGACGACTCGTTTCCCGTGTCGGGGTCGCTGGAAGACGCGGTGCACTTCGCCGAGGGGCGCGACGACCTCCTGTCGCTGGCGTTCCCCATCTTCAACCCGCGGCTGGGCACCCCGCAGGTGCCGTCGGTGGCCGCCGGGCCCTACGACGTGCGCGCCTTCATCGGGTGCGGGCACCTGATGCGGCGCGACCGCTTCCTGGGGCTGGGCGGCTTTTCGCCGGTGTTCGCCTACTTCTTCGAGGAATGGGAGCTGGCGGCGCGCGGGTTCGTGCAGGGGCTGCGCTGCGTGCACTACCCGGGGCTGCAGGTTCACCACCGCGCCTCGAACGCGTGGCGCGACTGGAACCGGATGGACTTCTACGGCGCCCGCAACGCCGTGTTGTGGAACGACTGGTACGTTCCCCCCGGGCGGCGGGGCGTCAAGCAGACGCGTGCCCTGGCGGCGCGGCTGATGCTGGCGGCGCGCACCGGGCGCACGGCTTCGCTGCGCGGGTTCGCGGCGGGAATGCGCGAGCGGGCCGCCCACCGGGCGCACCGAAGGCCCATGACGGCGGAGCAGTACACGGAGTGGGTGGGCATGCCGTTCAGCTGACCGGCGGCCCCGCGGTACAAATTCAATCGAGGTCCCCTGATGGTGCGTCCCTCCTTTCTGGCGGCGGTCTGTGTCGCGGGCCTTGCGGCGGTCGGCTGCGACGGCGGCACGCTGGCGCAGCCAGGACCCCCGACGATCAGGGTGAACTTCGCCGACGCCGGGAGCCAGGTGCGCTCCAT
>NZ_DATBNB010000756.1 GCF_036554565.1 Longimicrobium sp.
TCACCCCCGGCGACACCGGTCGCCAGCGTGGCGTCGATGCTGGCCGCCGCGGCGCCCGACGCGCCGCCCGTGAACAGGCTCAGCCCAATGCCGACGGCGGCGACCGCCACCATGGCCGCCCCGATGCCGACCTGCGCCCACACGGAGATGGAGCCGGACGGATCGGCCATCGTCAGCGGGTCGTTGCCCACGAACACGTAGGGGCTGGCGAACTGGCGCGCCGGGTCCGGGCTGACGAAGCGGCGCACGACGGGGTCGTACAGGCGCGCGCGGAAGTTGTACAGCCCGGTCTCGGCGTCGTATTCCTGCCCGCTGAACATGGGGCCCAGGACGGCGGACGCGGGGCCGGACGCGCTGATCACGCCGCCGAACGGCCGGTAGTCGTAGCGGGCCGCCAGGGCGTTGGCGTCGTCCACCAGGCCCCAGACGGTGTGAAGGTTGTCGACCAGCGGAAAGTAGCGCCTGTCGCGCACCACCGCCGCCAGGCCGTTCGGGCCGTAGGCGTAGGCCGTCCAGACGCCGTTCTCCACGGTGGCCACGGGCATCTGCGCGGAGCCGTAGACGTAGACCTTGCCCGCTCCCGGCGCGCCGCCGGCCTGCTTCAGCATGCGGAGCCCCGCGCCGCCGTAGCCGAAGCGCACCTGCGCCGCCGGCGAGCCCGCCACCGTCACGTTCGTGACGACGCCGAGCATGGCGTTGCGCTCCAGCGCCAGGCCGCGGCCCCGCGACATCCACCCGTCGGCGGTGAAGGCGAAGCTCGCCGCGGCACCGCCCAGGTCGGCCGTGGCCAGGCGGTCCGAGCCGGATTCGAGGCTGAAGCTGAAGGCCTCGCCGTCCTGTTCCAGCGCCCAGATGTTGCCGTTGGCGTCGTACGTCGTCACCGACTCGTTCCCCGGCTTGCCGCCGGCCACGCTGGCGGCGGTCAGCCGGCGCTGTCCGTCGTAGGTGTACGACACCTCCGTCACGTCCGGGGTATCGCCGAACCCGAACGCCAGGGACCGCTTGCGGGGCGTGGCGTTGGGCAGGTAGTCGTAGCCAAGGCTGAAACCGGGCTTCGCGGCGCCGCGGGCGGTCACCTGGTGCGCCTGCAGCCACCCGGGCGAGTCGTACTGGAAGGTTCCCGCCAGCGTCCCGCCGTTGCGGGTCTCGGTTTCCAGCGCGCCATCCGCCGAATAGGTGTAGGCGGCGATGTCCAGGGGCGCCGCGGCCGACGAGCCCATCCCCACCACGCGGCCCTGGTCGTCGTAGGTGTAGATCAGCCGGGCGAGCGGCGATCCCTCGGGATACGTGATCGAAGACACCTCGTTGAGGTTGTTGTAGGCGTAGCCCACGGTGGAGCTTTGCGACACCGCCCCCGACAGCGCCGCGGTGACAGCGGCCACCCGCCCGCACGCATCGTAGGCGAAGGACTCTACCACGGCGAGCGGGCCCGCGGCCTCGTTGGTGGCGGGCGCCGGGTTGGCCGTCTCCATCCGCCACTTCCGCCCGATCAGCGTCGCGTCGTTGCCGTCGCCGTCGTACGTGTGCGCGCGCAGCACCGTGGCGCCGTCGCCCGCTCCCGGCCACGCCGGGCTGGTGTCGGCCAGTGTCTGCAGGCGGGCGGCGTCCCACGCCCCGGCCAGCGAGCCCTCTTCGGCCAGGCGGCCCAGGGCGTCGTACTTGTAGTAGAAGAACTGGGCCTGCCCGTCGTCCAGGGTGGGCTGCACGAAGCGCATGCGCCCCTGCGGATCGTAGATGTACTGCGTCAGCGCGGTGGAAGGGTCGCTGCGCGCGGCGAGGCGGCCGAGCGCGTCCTGCGTGGCCCGCGACACGTAGCCGGCCTGGCCGCTCTGCGGGTGGCTGCCGAACGCGTTGGGCAGCTTCAGCGTCAGGGTGCAGCCGGTGCCGTCCGCGCCGCTGGCGTAGGCGACGGCGCCGGCCGTCCGGCTGCCATCGTCGCCGTCCGCGCCGCCCACGGCCGAGGCGACCTGGCGTCCCACCGTGTCGGAGGTCAGCGTCGAAACCGACTTGATGGGGCTGGTGATGGTGCGCACCGTGTAGCCGCCCGCCGGCAGCGGCCCGTCCGCGCCGTTCGTGCCGTAGGAAAACTGCACGGTCTGGCGCTGCGCCGGCGTGGTGTTCGCCACGTCGTGGATGGCGGTGTCGAGCCCGGGGACGCCCCGCTCGACGACGCGGGCGAGCGGCGACGCCTCGTACCGGCTGCCGGTGTAGGGGTAGCCCTGGTCGTCGGACCGCCGCACCCGGCCGTCGCCCTGTCCAGCGTAGTAGTCCGCGACGTCGCCGGTCATCCGCCAGCTCGAGCCGGTGCTCGCCAGGAACTGCCCCACGTCCGCGAAGTGGGGCCGATACGCCATCCGCGGCAGGGCGGCGTCCTGGCCGAAGCTGCCCGGGGCCCCCTTGGTGACGGCGACCTTGCGGTTCAGCGCGTCGTAGATGACCTCGGTGATGCGGGTGTCGCTCGCGGCCGCGCCCGGGGCGGTGGCGAGCTGCTGGACCTGCCGCTGGCGCCCGGCCGCGTCGGAGTACGACAGCCCCAGCCGTGGCTCGGCGACCACGGTGAGGTTGCGGACCTCGAGCGTGTTCGGCCCGGTGCCGATGGCCAGGCCGGTGGCCGGAACCCCGCTCACCGGGGCGCTGAACAGCAGCTGCCCGTCGCCGAAGAAGAGCACGGCCCCCTGCCCCAGGACCAGCAGCCATTGCTGGGCCAGGGCCGGCGGCGTGCCGAGGGGCGCCTGCACGACGGCGCCGCCGGGGCCGGTGAACGACCAGGCGCCGGCGCCCGTGCAGGCGATGGTGTAGCCCCCGAAGGCGACCGACACCGTGCCCTCCGCCTTGCCGCGCGGCACCGCTTCGAAAAACAGGGCGGCGGTGGGGGGCGCACCCGCCGGCCAGCCGCGCCAGGTGAGCGTGCCGGCGTTCGGGCCCGTGTGGACGAGGGTGCCGCCGGCCGCCGCCCACTGCGCGGCCGAGGCGCCGGCGTCCCAGCGCGCCGTCCAGTCCGGCCCGGCGAAGGATTCCATCACGCCGCCCCCGGCCGGGTGCAGGGTGAGGTCCGCGTTGGGCGACGCCGGGTCGAAGGCGCCGCCCGCGTTGCCCTGGCGCGAGAGGAAGCGCTGCGACAGCTCCTGCGTTTGCCCGCCGGGGCCTACCTGGGCCACGCTGGACTGGAAGCGGTCGTAGAAGGTCCGGCTCACGAGCCCGCTCGCGTCCATCGTCGACGTGACCAGGTGGTAGCCGGTGTCGAAGGTCCTGGCCGCGAGCTGCGCGTCGAGGGGCGCGGCGAACACGGCGTCCAGGAGAACGCTGCCGGACGCCCCCTGGCCCACGCTGGCGGTCGCTGCCACGTGCACGGTTCCGGCTCCGGGCGGGAGCGGAACGCCGATGGTGGCGTAGACCCACTCGCCCCCCGTGTCGCCGAAGGGGCGGGTGACCGGTGCCGCGGGGGTGCCGTCCACCGAAACGGCGACCGACCACCCGGTGTCCGGGGGGGGCTGGAACCCGGCCGGGGTCTTGTACCAGTAGCCCACGACACAGGTGGCGGCGCCGGCACCCGGGGCCAGCGCCACCGACAGCGACCCGCCCGCCGGCATGGCCAGGCAGGCGGCGCCGGTAAAGGCGTCGGTGGTCACGATGCGGGTGCCCGAGGTGGAGAACCCGCCCGTGTCCTCGTACGGCTCGAAGCCCCAGTAGGCGCACTGGCCGGACGACCGCGAGGCGTTGACGAAGGTCGCGGCCGGGAACACGCCGTCGCCGAACAGGACCGAGGTCACCACGCCCAGCCCGTCGGCCGACTCGCTGACCAGCCCCAGCGGGGTGCGGGCCAGCACCCGCTGCACCGGGTTCCACCCCGCCGGGGTCTGGCCCCCGCCGTAGCCGGCGAA
Organism: Longimicrobium sp.; assembly: GCF_036554565.1. Lineage (NCBI taxonomy): Bacteria > Pseudomonadati > Gemmatimonadota > Longimicrobiia > Longimicrobiales > Longimicrobiaceae > Longimicrobium > Longimicrobium sp. Next base: position 3,882 of record NZ_DATBNB010000756.1, read on the forward strand.
CGGGAACGCGGCGGTGCCGCCGCCACCCCGCCAGCCGAAGTCGGCCTCGGGGGCCGGCACCAGGACGCCGGCGCCCAGCGCGCATGGCCAGCCGGTGTAGACCGTGGCCGACGCGGAGATGGTCACCGGGCCGCCACCCTCCGGGGTCCAGGTGGAGATCGTCTGCGCCTGGGCATCGAGCAGGTTCAGCGCGACGAAGGCGTCGCTGACGTCGTAGCCGTAGGTGGTGGTCCGGGTGAAGGTCTCCTGCGTGCCGGCGCCGCCCCGGTCGGTGGAGACGACGCTGACGGCCTGGCCGGAATAGGGCGCGGAAAGCCCGGGCGGCAGGTAGCTGATGGCCTGCGCGCTGGTCACGCCGTCCTGCATCTGGGTCTGCCCCGTCTGGACCACGAAGCCGCCCGCCAGGGGCGTGACGCTGGCCGGATCGGCCGGGCTGGTCGCGCGGGCGACGTAGGCCGTCCAGTCGTACGTGGTCCGCGACAGCGTCACGCCGCCGGCGTCCAGGTTGGATACGCTGTACAGCAGCCCGTCGAGCATGTCGTAGAAGTTCTCCCCGGTCAGGATGTCCAGCCCGTTCAGGTAGCGGTTCTCGACCGATCCGTTGGCCGGGTGCGCCGCGTCGGACGTGCCGGGAAGGACCACCGAGCGGAAGTACTTGATGACGCGCCCGGTGGGATCGCAGGCGGCGCTGGCGGGATCGGGGTCGTAGGCGGTCGGCCACGGGTCCTGGAAGCCGTCTTCGATGGACAGGCCGGTGACCGCGTAATGCACGAGGCTGCCCTCGATGGCATCGCCCGCATACCGGTGCAGGAAGAAGCGGCCCGCCTCGGCGAACGAGCTGGCGGTGTCCGGGAAGGTGGCGAACATCGACGGGCCGCCCGGAAAGAGGCCAGGGCCGGCGGCGTTCGCCGCCGTCGAGATGCGCTCGTGCACCAGGTTCTGGGGGGCGCCGAAGACGGTGCCGTTCTTCAGCACGACCACGGCGGACTGGTTGTCGGAGGCATCGTTCAGGTTGCCGACGGCATAGGCCAGGAACGCCGGCGCCTCATCGATCACCGATTGCGAATCGAGGAGGTACCCCGACCCGCCCAGCGAATGGTCGACCAGCGCCTGCAGGTCCTGCAGCGGCTGGGCCGCCATCACGCCGTCCCAGCTGGAGGCGGTCCCGCGGAAATACAGGTCCTGGCCCAGGGTCAGCCAATCGCCCTGTCCCGACGACGGCCAGTTGGCGAGGGCGGCGTTGCCCTGCGGCATGGGGAGCGGCTGGGCGGGCGCCGCCGGCTGGCGCGTCCAGCCCCCGGAGTCGCTGTTCGGGTCGAACGACAGCACCTGCGCGGTGGGCGCGGCGACCCCGCCGCCGTTCGCCACGATCTTGATGACGTAGTCCACGCCGTAGGCGAAGCGCTGCTGGTCGCCACTCTGCGGCATGGGCGAGACCAGGCTGGAGTTGCCCAGCCAGCCCTGCCCGTTGAAGCGCAGGACGTTGCCGGCCACCGCGACCAGCTCGTTGCCGACCACCGCGGGGATCCAGGTGGTGGTGAACCGCCCGCTGGGCTCCTGCGGATCGGTGAAGGAAAAGGAGGGGACGGGGGTGGCGATGGTGTAGCCCTGGTCCCACTGGACCAGGAAGAGATCGTAGGACACGACCTGCGCGTTCTGCACGTTCAGGTGGCTGACCGCCACCATCGACTCGCCCGGAACCATGGCGATGGAGCCCAGGTCCGACACCGGAAAATCCCCCGGCAGGGTCGCCGCGGCGCTGGAACGCCACGCCAGCGTCGGGTCCAGCCAGTTCACCTGCACCGCGCCGGTTCCGGCGTCGAGCGTGGCGAAGTATTCCCCCGCCGCGGCGACGAAGGCGTAGTGCTCGAGCGTGGTGGTCTGCCGGGTCCAGCTGTTGGTGGTCCAGCGCCAGGTCAGCGTGTCGTACGAATACACCTCCCGGACGGCGTCCATGCACGAGGCGACCAGGAAGTTGGTGCCGCCCTGGAAGGTGACCCTGGCGCTGGTGATGTCGTAGCGCAGCGTCGGCGCGTTCAGGCCGGTGGCCGCGGAGCCCACGGTGGCAGGCACCCACTGGCCCGGCTGCGCCACGGCCTTGCGGAACACGTACACCTGCAGCTCGCTCCCCGTTTTGAAGGAGAGGGCGAAGAACTCGGCGCGCGCGGCCACGTCGAGAGTGGCGACCTCGAGCCCGCCCGCGTTGCTGAACAGCAGCGCGCTGTCCGGCGCCGGCTGCCACGCCTCCCAGCGGCCCAGCCAGGTCTGCACCACCACCGACAGCTTGCCGGCGGCATCGTACCAAGCGGTCACGGCGTAGTCCGGCCCGAACCACACCCGGGGGGTCGCGCCGGGCGCAATGCCGGCCGGCGGCGTGATCTCCCGGGCCCGCTCGCACACGGCCAGGCTCTGGCGGGTGTAGGCGTAGCTGGCGGTGCCGCCCTGCGGCTGGGTGATGGACTTGAGCGCGCCGGGGCTGGCGCCCGCCGCCGCCGGGTCCAGGTGGTAGTCGAAGACGATCCCGGGCATCTCGCCGCCGTCGGCATTGGTCATCACGATGCCGGTCAGGTAGCGCTTGAAGGTATCGCCCTTCAGCGACCCGGTGTACGGCGTGACGTTGGCGACCGCGGACTCCGGCCCGGAGGCGGCGGGGCGCGGCCGGTACTCCAGCCGCACCCCGAACAGCCTCGTCCCGTCGGTGTCGTCGACCTGGATGGAAGCCAGGTACCGGGTTTCGTAGCGGTCCTGGTAGGCATTCGGCGTGGTGTCCGGGACCGCCTTGTGGGGGTCGGCGTATTCGCGCGGGCTTTCGGCCGCCTGCTCCCACACCTTTTCGGCGTAGGCGAACTCGGCCCGGCGCCCGAACACGTCCGTCAGGCTGGTCAGGTAGCACGCCTTGGTGTAGGGGAGCCCGCCGGCCCCCACGAGCTGTTCCACGCCGGGGATCAGGCCGCTGGACGGGTCGCGCGGCCACTCGTTGTAGCCGTAGCGGAGCGTGTCGCCCCAGATGTTGGAAACGCGGGAGAGCCGCCAGGCGCGCGCGTACTGCTTCTGGCCCGCGGCCAGCGTGCTCGGCCCCGACCACAGGGCATTCGCGCCGGTGCCCCAGCGCACCCCCCACTCGATGCTGTTGCCGATGCCGGTGGCGTAGTTCCGGCTGGTCGGTGCCGCCAGGCCGCCGAACGACATGCTCTGGCCCGAGGCGTTGACGACGGACCAGCGCTCGAAGGCGGGATAGTACAGGAACTTCCAGAAGCGGTAGCTCTGGAGCTGGTACGACTCGCCGCCGTCGCGCGCCTGCAGGGCGGCGCCGGCCGGCACCAGCTCGTACAGCGTCTGGCTGGCCGTGTCGGTGACCGTCCAGGCGGTGGAGCCCGCCGTCGGCTTGGCGGCCGTCGCGCCGGCGTTCAGCGCGATGCCGCGGCGGGTGAACTGCGTGCGGATGGCCTCCGGCACCGGCTGGCCGTCCACCAGCTGCCCGGCGAGCGATCCATCCATGGTGAACAGCAGCGGGGTGGCCGGCTCGCGCACCAGCGGGCCGGGCACCCCGTTGCTGGTGTAGACGTAGGTCCACTGCCCGGGGGTGGGCGAGCCGTTGTCGTTCAGCTCGATGACGCTGGCCGGCATGTTCCACCCGGCGCCGACGACGCTGGTCGGCTCGTCCCGGTTCCAGGTCGTCACCGGATCGTGGACGTTGCTCTGGTACTGCAGCGAGACGGCCGCCGCCATGCCGTCATCGTTGTTGCGGCCGGGCATGGAGAACAGCGTCTGCGTGTAGTTCACGTCCCCGCGGAAGAGGTTGACGCTGCTGCGCAGGTCGCCCATGGAGCTCGAATCGAGCTGAAAGGTCCGGATGGCGGGAATCTGACTGCTGGAAGGCATGGCACGACACCCTTGGGGTTGGCGAGGAAAGATGGAGCCCGGGGAAACCGGGGAGAGATGGCCGGCGGCGCGGCCGGCGGGGGGCGGAACGGCGGTCCGCCCCCCGGTGGGGACGGACCGCCGCCGCATGAGCCGCTGGAACGTTGCGCCCGGCGCGGCCCGGCTACAGGGCCGAGCCGACCACCAGGATCGTCACGTTGCTGGCGCCGTTGTCCTGGTTGTTCCCGCTATCGTCGTACATGAAGGACTGCGCCGTATTGAGCGTGACGGAGGTCGGGCTCACGGTCCACGTCGAGCAGCCGGTGCCGATCGTCTGCACGTGGTGGTCGGTTCCGCCGCCGTACTGCACGTGGAAGTCGCTGACCAGGACCGCCGCGCTCTTCAGCGTCACCCCGCTGGGCAGGATCCCGGAGAAGTCGACCGTCACCGGGCTGCCGCTCTGCGCCACCTTGATGGCGGTGTAGATGCCCAGGTTCTGCATGCTCGTCGCCAGCAGGGCGCCGTTCACGTTGGCGGTCGCGGCCGTGTTGCCGCTCGCGTCATACATGTTGGCGTGCCCTTCCACGAAGCCCATCGACCCGCTGCTCGCGGCGCCGGTGCCCGCGCGCACGTACTCCACGTGATGGTCCGTCCCCGCATAGGCGAGCTTGAAGCCGTTCAGCGCCGTCACCAGGATTCCCGGATTGGCGCTCGGCAGGCTGATGCCGGCGCCGCGGGCGTTGTCGGCGATGCCATCCTCGGTCGCCATCACCAGGCCCCCGGTGTTGGCCCCCGTCCACGCCACCACCGTGACGTAGACGTAGGAGTTGCGGTTGTCGATGGAGTTGCCGCTGGCGTCCTGGAGGGTCCCGGACACGTTCACCTGGACCTGGCGCGGCGAGGTAAGGCTGGACGTGAGGGTCAGCGCCAGCTGCTCGACGTGGTGGTCGGAGCTGCCGTAGGTGAAGGAGAAGCTCGAAACACCGGCAAAGAACGTCACGACGGAATCGTTGAAGGTGAAGGTTTCTCCACCGTTCGTAGAAATCCTCTGGGTCATGGTCTGGAGCGGCATGGCACTTTCCTTTGTCTGGGAATGGTGTGTGGTTGGCGCGGGCTCCCGCCGCGGTACCGCGGCGGGCTCGGCTGGGCGGCGGGCGCGGGAAGACCCGGCCGGCGGCCGCCCAGGAGAGATGGGTGTTGCTAAAAGATGAACCGTGCGGGAAGTGGCGGAGCGTCGGGGGGAAGCGCCACCGCGGAGGTCTGCAGCCAGGGCTGCGGGTCGGTCGGCGACGTCGCGTAGGCGCCCACGTAGGGCATCATCCGCGTGGTCTGGTACACCTGCGGCGTCCACCCCGCCGGGGCCAGGAACACCGTCGTGGCGCGCTTCTCGGAGTACGGCGTCGCACCGAAGGTGGAGATGTTCCACAGCGTGGCCTTGTGGGTGTCGTAGTCGGCGTTGTGCCGGTGCGACCCCAGCCGGCTCTGCCACCCTTCGAGCTGGAAGAAGGCGTTGTAGGCGCCCGCCTGTGCGAGCGGGTTGTTGACCGTGCGCCCCACCAGGAACGCCAGGAGCAGCCCGCAGCCCGCCGGCGCGAAATCCTCTCCGATCGACAGGTAGTAGGTCCCGGTGATGTTCACCGCCGACGTGTAGTGCGAGCTCCCGATGTCCCGCGACGTGGGCAGGCCCGAGTCGGCGAGGACCGTGTCCAGCGGCGTGGCCGAGACGCCCGCCGGCAGGTCCGCCGTCGCGCAGACGGAAACGAAGTGGGCGCCGCCAGCCAGCAGGGACAGAAAGGCCTGGACCGTGCCGGAATCCCAGGAACCGCCGGCTCCCCTGAAGGAAAAGCCGCGATAGCCGCTCAGCAGGTACGTCGGCGGGGTGGCGCTCCCCTGGCGTGCGATCTGGGGCACCCACAGCGTCAGGGGGCCGGCGCCGCTGCCCGCGGAGACGTGGGTGGCGAGAAGATCCAGCAGGGCGGCATCCTGCGCCGGGCATTGCGAGCTGTCCCCGCCCAGCCAGTGCCTGGCCCACACCTCGACGAACCCGGGCACCTGGCCGCCGGAAAAATCGGCGGGGGGCACGTAGCCGCCTGTGGGCACCGTGTTGAAGGCTTCCTCGACCACGGCCGCCGACCGCATGCCGGGGCCGAACAGGCTGTTGACGAAGTCCTGGCAGTTGTCCTCCGGCTGCTCCTGGTCCAGCAGCAGAAGCGGCGCGGCGTAGCCCCCGTCGTCGTTGGCCCTGACGCCCTGGTACAGGTTCAGCGTCGCGACGACATCGTGTCCGGAATAGGTGCTCTGGTCGGTGCCCCAGACGAAGCCCGCGCTGGCATTGGCGCCCACCGTGGTGGCGCCTGCCGACAGCGGGTGGTCGTACGACACCACGAACACGCCGCCGCCGCCGGTCAGGGTAAAGCTGCCCGCGACTCCGCCGTAGCTGTTGACCGCGGAGACGGTCATGGTGCCCCCCGGCGGCACGGTTGCGGCGTCGGCGACCGGAAGCGGGCCGCTGGATGCAGTCGGACCACTGAAGGACAGCGAAGCACTATCGATTCTATTTACGACGTTAATTCGAATTGAACGTTCGAGGAAAGACATGGGATATTCGTATGTAGCGGGGGTTGACAATAACATCGCCGACGAAGCTAACAACCACGTGTTAACAGAGTTTTTTGAGAGGAGAATTCCTTCGCTGCAGGGCTCTCAGACACGAGAGCGCGTTCACGGCGACGCTCTCTTCCAGCAATCATATACGTAGATAAATTTGCGAGCAAGAGTGACATTTGCTCACTTTATGGATTGCTTTCGGCAGGTACCGCGCGCAGCAGCGAAACGGCGAATGCCGCGGCGAACGGGGATCGTGCGGGAGTGGTGGGGGCGGCGAGCGAGTTCAGCTCGGCGGGGTGTGGTACTCCCGTCGGCGGCCTTTCGCCGGGCGCCCTGTGAGGCAGTGGAAGGTAGGGCAGCAGGCGCTGGCCAGCGTCGTGTTGCGCGGCCGCGGCCTGGAATGAAGAGATCCCGCGCAGGCCAAAAATGGCCCGTGCGGGATCAGAGCAGGCCGGAATCCGGCCTGAGTCAGCGGGTTCGAAGAGTCAGCGGCGCCAGGTCATCCGCGACGTACGCCCGCAGCCTCGAACTCCAGCGACCTCCTATCGTCAGCGCGCGCGCTCCAGGCGGATGTCGCCGCTGATGGTGGTCACCGACAGCTCGGCGCCGCCCCGGCCGATGGTGCCCCGGGCGCTCTGCCCGATGCGGACGTCGACGTGGACGCCGCCATCATCGTCGTCGTCGTCATCATCGTCGTCGTCATCCGTCATGTGGCCCCGGCGCAGCGGAAAGTCGCTGTGGATCTCGCCCGAAAGCGTCTGGGCCTCCACCTCGGCGCCCACGCTGGCCGCCAGCCGCAGGGTGACGTTGCCGCTCACGCTGTTGAACTCCATCTCGTCGCTGTCCGTCTGCGCGAAAGTAGCGACGACGTCGCC
>NZ_DATBNB010000757.1 GCF_036554565.1 Longimicrobium sp.
ATGCCTTTCTGCCGAACGACTGCGTGCGGAATGGAAAGTGCACGAAGTAAACTACAGTAAACGGCAGGAACGGACCGCCGTGAAGACTGCGGCGCGGGACTGGAGGTGGATGGATGAAGCGGCAGCGGCTGGATTCGTCGAGCCTGGCCAGCGCGGGATACGACCCCGGGCGGCAGGTGCTGGAGGTGGAGTTCCTGAATGGCGGCGTGTACGAGTACGACGATGTGCCCGAGGAGACGTACCGCGCGCTGCTGGATGCGGACAGCAAGGGGCGCTTCCTGAACGCCGAGATCAAGCCTCACCATCCGTCGCGGCGCCTGCAGGCTGCGCCCCGGGGCTGAGCGACAAAGCTTTCCCCGGAGCGCCCGCCCGGTTATCTTGTTGCGTCATCCGCACATCCCTGTACCCGTCGCAGGTGCCGGCCCTCCGCCGGCGTTAGCATGGCCGCATTCCGACCTTCCACGCCCCGCGGCATCAAGCCGCCCGGACTCGCCACCGCGGTACTCGCGGCGGCGGTGCTCGCCATTACCTCCGCCGTTGCCCTGGCTGGGCCGGCCGAGGCGCCGGACGAGGCCGCCCTCCGTCTGCCGGCCGCGCGCGCCATTCCCGTCAGCATCGACACGCTCCTGATCGGCGGGTTTGCGCGCGGCAGCTTTCGTGACGCGCTGCGCGTGATCGCCAGCGACCTGACGGATGCCGAGCGCGACATGGTGGGCCGCCACCTGGACAAGATCTTCGTCCCCGTGCTGCGCGAGCGCGAGCTGGAAACGGGCGGTCGGCTGAAGGTGGCCTACGAGCGGGTGAAGCGGCCGGATGGAAGCACGCGGTCCATCCAGGTGCTGGCGGCACAGGCCGCGGTGGGCGGCGGGCTGCACACCGTTTTCCTCTACGAGACCGCCAAGACGCCGGGCTACTACGACGACGGCGGCCAGTCGCTGGACGCCACGCCCTGGTCGGGGCCGCTGGACGTGCTGCGGGTGACGTCGCCGTTCCGGATGAACCGCATGCACCCCATCCTGAACCGCATTCTGCCGCACACGGGCATCGACTACGCGGCCCGCTACGGCACGCCGGTGCGCGCCACGGCGGACGGGAGCGTGTCGTTCGCGGCGGTCCGCGGCGGATACGGCAACCTGGTGGAGGTTCAGCACCCGAACGGCTACACGACGCGCTACGCCCACCTTTCCGGCGTGGCGGTGCGCCCGTCGCAGCCGGTGCGGCAGGGAGACGTGGTTGGCTACGTGGGCGCGAGCGGCCTGGCCACGGGTCCGCACCTTCACTACGAGGTGCGCCGCAAGGGCCAGCCGGTCGATCCCGAGATCGCCACGCAGTTCCAGGGCGCCACGGAGCAGGTGGGATACGATGCCCAGTGGCGCACGGAGCGGCGTGTGCTCGCCCGGCTGCTCGCGCGCACGCCGACGGTGGTGCGCCGGTAGCCGCGGGGAGCGACGGCCACGATCCCAGTCCCCGTCAGGTCCCGCGCTGTTCCGCACGAGCCCATCCACGTGCACCCGGCGCGGCTCACCCGTAGACCCCTCCTGTAGAGATACGATGCGTAAGCTTCTCATCCTGGTGGCGCTCGCCGGCCTCACCGGGTGCACTCCGCCCCTGTACATGAAGTCCAATTTCCTCCAAAGCCCGGGACACTCGGACAAATCCCTTGGTGAAGGGGTCTGGGAGGTCAGTTTCAGGACCAAGGCGGGAATGAACCGTGATCACCTGCGCGAGGTCGGTGCTTACTACCGTTCCGCGGAACTCGCGCGCGCCGCAGGGTTCCCGTTTTTCCAGGTCGTGCGCTACCAGGGGTGGGAGAAGACCGAGAGGTATCCCGGCACCCCTCCCGATATGGGTGTGACCACCGAGTACCTCATCCGGCTCACCATCCGCGGTGTGCATACGGTGGACGCGGAACTGAAGTGTGAAAGCGAATCTCCCGCGCATTGTAAAACCTATACGACCGCGGAAGTGCTGCGCACGCTCGGACCCAGCCTGCAGCAGCCCACCGGCGAGCAAGGCGTGGCACCTCCTTCCTGATCGTGGGGAAAGCTAGAGACAGAAAAAGCCCGGGCGCCTGCATGAATGCGGCGCCCGGGCTCTTTCGTGCTCTACGTCGCGACGGTGGTAACCGTCGTTCCCGACCTTACTCTCCGGCGCCGCGCCGGATGATCACGTTCTCGCGCCGACCGTCCGGGCGCAGCTCGCGGCGGAAGGTGCGAACCCCGCTCCCTTCCCACTGCAGGTTGAGCGTGCGGCGGCGGCCCTGGCGCACCACTTCGACCTCGGTGGTGCCGTTCTCGGCGCGCATCAGGGCGCGGCGGACGTCCTCGGGATCGTTGACGCTCTGCCCGCCCGCGCGGACGATCACGTCGCCCGCCTCCAGCCCGGCGCGGGCCGCGGGGGTGTCGGAGCCCACGTCGATCACCAGCGCGCCCTCGCGGACGTTGCCGAAGTAGCGGCTCAGCCCCTCGTTCATCTCGGCCAGCTCGGCGCCGGCGGCCGAGCGGCGGCCCAACTCCATCAGGAACGGCCGTGCGTCGGGCCCATCGAACCGCGTGTCGCTGTGCACGTTCACTTCTTCGCGCAGGGGCATCATGCCTTCGCCGCCGATGATCTCGATGTTCGGCATGCGGCGCATCATCACCGGCAGGCTGTCGCCCAGGATGGTGATCAGCGAATCGACGTGAAAGCGCAGCACGGTGGTATCGATGTCCAGCAGCCGCGAATGAAGGCTGTCGATGCGCAGCGCCATGGCTTCCAGCGGCAGGTGCTCGCTCAGCGAGTCCAGCTGGTGGAGCATGGCGCCGAACGGCACCTCGCTGGTGTCGCCATCGATGATGATCCTCATGCGCTCGCGGGTGGGCCCCGCCATGCGCACCTGGCCCGGGCGCGGCGCGGCCACGATCACCACGTCCTGCTCGCCGCCGGCGTCGCGGCGGACGCGCAGCCGCACGGTGTCGCCGGCCTGCAGGCGGCGCGGCATTACCTCGAAGGTCCGGCCCGTGGCGGCCTGGCCGTTCAGGCGCACGACCACGTCGCCCTGGCGCACGCCGGCGCGCGCGGCGGGGGAGCCCGGCCGCACCTCCAGGATGCGCACGGCGTCGTCTCCGTCCTTCACGTCGAACACCACGCCGATCATCCCCGGACGGCGTCCCTGTGCGGTCGTGTCTTCCTGGGCCCGCGCGGTGGCGGGAAGGGCAAGCGCTGCGGCCAGCAGCGGCAGAATCAGGTTGCGGTACTTCATCGTTTCGTGTCTCCGTCAGGTCTTGCTTCGCGAAAGCCTCAGAACCAGGCGGTCTGGGCGTCTTGTTCCAGCTCACGGCGCAGGCGGGTGCGCTCGGCCGTGGCCGCGAGGTGGTATCCGTTGATCACCGGGTCGCCGGGCGCATGCTCCAGCGCCTCGGCCGTCAGCGTCACCAGCCGGTCGAGCGCGGCGAGGCGTGTTTCCGGCGGGTTGCCGCTGTTGGGGTCCGCGATGGCGGCGTAGCGCTGCAGCGCGCCCACGTACGCCGCCTGAGCTTCCAGCAGCTGGCGGGCGGCGTCTTCCGCCTGCCGCGGGGTCACCCGCACGGGCGCGGGGCGCGGAGCCGAGGGGCGGGGCCGCATGGATGGCGTGTCCACCGCCGCAGATGCGGTGCTCGCCAGCCGTACCGACGAGCGCGGCGCCTCGTCCTGCGTGGTGCCACCCATGAGGCCCGCGAACGACGACCCGGACGGCGTTTCCGTCCGCGTTTCCGCCGCGGCGGCCGTGGGAGCCGGCACCGCGGCGACCGCCGCAAGCTGCCGCGACGTGCGTGCGTTCCACAGCGCCGCGCCCGCCGTGCCGCCCAGCAGGAACAAGGCGAGCGACGCGGCGGCGCGCAGTCCGTGCGTGCGGATCCACCGGGGGCGCAGCGGCGTAACGGTGGCGCCGCGGATCAATCCCTCGGCGCGGAGGCGGGCCTCCAGGTCATCCCACGCGCCGGGCGCCGGCCCGTCCCCCGCCAGTGCGGCCAGGGCCTGGGTCTGGCCGCGCATCTCCGACAGCTCGCGCCGGCACACCAGGCATTCGCGCAGGTGCGCGGCCTCGGCGGGCTCGGGTGCCTCGTCCACCAG
>NZ_DATBNB010000758.1 GCF_036554565.1 Longimicrobium sp.
CGTCGGCCGCCAGGTGGAGCACCATCATCAAGGGCGATCTCCCCGCCGCCGCCGGGGCCATCCCCGAGAACGCGTGCGGCTCCGGAACGCCCAGCGCCGACCAGACGTACGATGACCTGCTGATCTTCGCCGCCGTCGCCGACATCGACGGCCCCGGCCAGGTGCTGGGCCAGGCGGGCCCGTGCTTCGTCCGGAACCCCGGCAGCCTTCCGGTGATCGGGATGATGCAGTTCGACGTGGCCGACCTGAACGCGCTGGAAGCGAGCGGGCGGTTGAGCGCGGTCATCCTCCACGAGATGGGGCACGTGCTGGGGATCGGAACCATCTGGTCGCTCCTGGGCCTGCTGAAGGATCCCAGCACCGCCGCCGCCCCGCTGGACACCTACTTCAGCGGCGCGGGGGCGATCGCCGGGTTCAACGCCATCGGGGGCAGCACCTACACCGGCGGGCAGAAGGTGCCCGTAGAGAACACCGGCGGAGCGGGGACCATGAACGGGCACTGGCGCGAGTCGGTGCTGCAGAACGAGCTGATGACCGGCTACCTGAACAGCAACGTCACCAACCCGTTGAGCGTGCTGACGGCGCGCTCGCTGGCGGACCTGGGATACGTCGTGGATCCCGCGGCGGCCGACCCCTTCTTCCTGACGCTCTCGGTGAGGGCCGACGGCGGCGCGCCGCAACCCGGACTGCGGCTTCACAACGACCTCTACACCGGCCCGCTGTACACGCTGTCGCGCACCGGCCAGCGCACGAGGATCCGGTGACGCTCAGGCATCGCCTGGCTCCGGCGCTGGTCCTGGGAACGGCGCTGGCGCTCTCCGGGGCCACCTGCGCCGGCCGTGGGCCCGCCCCCGCCTCCGTACCGTGCGCGCCCGTGGAGGGCGAGTTGGCCGCCGGGGCGCAAGCCGAGCCGCTGCAGGGGGAGTTCCGGCTCACCCTGGCGGCGGCGAGCGGGCCGCGCGCGGGGAGCTCGGCCGCGGGAATGCTGCGCCTCCACTCCTTCGGAACCAGGCCGGCACCCGTGCCGGCGACGGCGGGCGTCTCTCACCCGCTGTACGGCGCTACAGACGTTCGCCTGGCGGAAGTGGGCGCCGCGGCTCACGGCGACGCGACGCGCGACGATCCCGCCGCGCCGGGGGTGCTCGTCATCGAGTGGCAGCGGTCGGGACCGCCCGTGCGGAACGAGATCACCCTGCGCCTGGGCGCCGATGCCAACCGCGGCGGCCAAGCTCGCTTCGATGGCGCGCACATGGCGCTGTTCGTGACGTCGCTCTCGCCCGAGCGCTTCACCGGCCGCTGGCGAAGCGGCGGCGGCGACCAGCAGGCCGAGGGCTATTTCTGCGCGGAGCGGACGGGGCGGCGCTGAGTCCGACCCGCGACCGCTGCTGGTCGATAAAACAAGAGGCACGGAGAACGGTCGCGTTCTCCGTGCCTCCTTTTCACGTCCGGTGGATGGTGTAAAGCGGAGGTCGCACCGGGGGCGCGGCCGATCCAGGCCGCAATCGGTGCATGCGTCCCGAAGGGGCGGGCCGTTGCGGCCACGCATGCATCCCACGGCGCGGATCGGGTTGAGTCCGCGGCGCTTGCTGAGCACCGATCGCCGCTGGACGCCCGCCCTGGTGTTTCGCACCGAGGCGGCATCTGTGTCCAGCCGCTTCGGGACACCGCGGGACCGAAGTGCTCCGTGGCGGATTGTGAAAGTTGACAGAGGAAACACGCGGCCGGTAGGTTTCGGGGGTCCGCCTTGCCCTCCGAACCGCCCCCGTGGAGGCCCGCTTTGCTCGCCCGAGTCCTGTCCGGCGCCGTGCTGGGAATCGATGCCTACCTCGTCACCGTCGAAGCCGACGTAGCCAGCGGGCTTCCCGCCTTCTTCACCGTCGGGCTACCGCAGGGCGCCGTAAAGGAGGGCCGCGAGCGAGTGATCGCGGCCATCCAGAACAGCGGCTACCTGATCCCCCCGAAGCGGGTGACGATCAATCTGGCCCCTGCCGACATCGCGAAGTCGGGCAGTGGGTTCGATCTGCCCATCGCTCTGGGGATCCTGGCCGGGACGGGGCAGCTGGACTCGCTCGACCGGCTGGAGCGTTACCTCCTGCTGGGGGAACTGGCGCTGGACGGCGCGCTGCGGCCCATCCGCGGCGCGCTGTCCATCGCCATCACCGCCCGGGCGGCGGGGCTCACGGGGGTTGTGATTCCCCAGGAAAACGTGCCCGAGGCGGCTGTCGTCGACGGGGTGGAGGTGCGCGGCGCCACCACGCTCACCGAGGTCATCCACTTCATGGAGGGCTCGGGAGACCTGCCGCTCGCCTGCGTGGACCGCGACGAGCTGTTCCGCACCGCCTCCACGTACGACGCCGACTTCGCGGACGTGAAGGGGCAGGACCACGTCAAGCGCGCGCTGGAGGTGGCCGCGGCGGGAAGCCACAACATCCTCATGGTGGGTCCGCCGGGCTCCGGCAAGACGATGCTGGCGCAGCGCATCCCCGGCATCCTCCCGCCGCTGACCTTCGAGGAGGCGCTGGAGACCAGCAAGATCCACTCGGTGGCGGGGCTGCTGAACGGGGGCCAGTCGCTGGTGGGGACGCGCCCGTTCCGGAACCCGCACACCACGATCTCG
>NZ_DATBNB010000759.1 GCF_036554565.1 Longimicrobium sp.
CAGGCGGTTGGGCCACACTGTGTTGCCGCCGTACGGCTGTCCGTTGTAGGTCAGCGACTCGCCGTACGCCACGCGCGAGTGCACGTGCTCGTCCCAGGGCCCGCCCGTCTTCCCCGCGTATCCGATGATGGTGTTCATTCCCACGGTGGCGCCCCAGGTGATCCCCGACGCCACGCTGGTCAGGTGCGCCATCAGCGCGCGATAGCTTCCGTTCCGCACCACCACGTAGTTGCCCAGCGTGTAGTAGCCTTCGCTGTCGTAGTAGTCCCACCCGGCCCACTCGACCGTGCCCTTGATGGCGGAATATACGTTGGCGTTCTTGTGCGCCGGCCAGTCGTTCGCGTAGTACTGGTTCAGCAGGTACGGCTCGCACTTGCGGACGTGGTAGCCTTGTCCCCACCAGCTGCCATAGTTGCCGCTCATGGCGCTCCACCCCGGATCCCCCGGCCGCATGTTGTAGTAGGTGCCGGAATACGTCGTCGTGTAGCCGCTGTAGAACTTGTTCGTGGCGTCCCACACCGTCTGCCAGAAGAACCCGCTCGGCTGCCCGAACTCGCACGCGGCGGCGCTCACCTGCGGCGCGGGCGCGGCGGAAAGCCGCGGTTCGCCGCCCTGCTCCGCCACCATCGCCACGCGCTCCGCCCGCATCTGCTCGTTCATCGCAAGCTGCGCGGCATCCGGCACCGCGCGCATGGCCTGGCGCACCGGGACGAGGCCCAGGGACGCGATCGGCTTGCGCGGCGCCTGCAGCCTCACGTCGCGCAGCACTCCCAGGGCGCGCTCGTCCAGCCCCGGCTGCTCCGTCCACAGCCCGATGCGGTACACGCGCTCACCATCGGCCACGTAGACCAGGGTATACGGGTCCGTCCCCGGCAGCCCGCTCACCGCCACGCCGCGCAGCCCCTGGCCCACGGCCACCTCGGTGCGCGTCAGCGGAAACTGCGGATACTTCGCCATCAGCGCGCTCACCAGCTCGCCGATCTGCTCCGGCCGGGCCTCGTACGCCAGGGCGATGCGCGCCACGGGCGACCGCTCGTGCCCGTTCTGCTGGGGGCCGGCCGGATCGAAGAGCGCGAATCCGTAAGTGTTGAAGAGCACCGGGTCCTGCACCACCCGCCAGTGCGTGGGCACGGCGATGGACACGCCCGCGGCCTCGTCGCGGACGGTCTTCATCGCGAGGGCGGATTCGGGATCGCTGGTGGCGGTGGGCGATTGGTCCCCGCAGGCGGACGCGAACAGCGCCACCGCGAGGAGGCCGAGCGGACGTTTCATGGGGCTCCGAACGTGAGGGAAAGAAAGGAGTGTAGGGGAGAGCACTTCCGCCGCCGCATGGATGATACCAACCGAGTACAGGATGTCGGATTCTGGATGTTCAACTCTGTCGATGCTGAACCGTCCGTCTCCACGAGGCTCACGAGGAGACGGACGATCCAACGCGGGAATCACTGCCGCCCGAAGACGAGCCGGTCGCGTCCTACGTAGCTGGAAAGGTACAGGTCCACCAGGCCGTCGCCGTTGAAGTCGGCGGCTTCCACGTCGACGCCTTCGCCGTCCAGGCCAGAGGGGAGGACGGTCCCGGTCGCTTCCTTGAAGAAGCCTGCGCCGTCGTTCAGCATCACGCGCCAGGCCTTGGTGTCGCGGAAGTTGGCGGTCACCACGTCCAGGTCGCCGTCGCGGTCCACGTCCACGAAATCCGCCTCGGGGGTGTGCGCCGTCTCCCGCCCGATGCGGGGGGCGGTGGCGTCGGAAAAGAAGCCGCGGCCGTCGTTGATCAGCAGCCGATCCTGCGGGTCTGCCCCGGCGACGAACGCCACGTTGGCGAAGTACAGGTCCAGGTCGCCGTCGCCATCCACGTCGCCCAGGTCGGCCTCGCGCGTCTCTTCGATGCCGGCGCGCAGCGGAATGCGGCCCGGCGCGTCGGCGAAGAAGCCGCGACCGTCGTTCAGCAGCAGGCGGTTGTCGTCGACATTGCCGAACACCAGGTCCGGGTCGCCGTCGCCATCCACGTCGCCCACCTCCACGTCCTGCGTCAGGTCGGCGACGGCGGGCAGCCGCGCGTGCGTCTGGTCGCTGAAGTGCCCGCCGCCGTTGATGAACACGAAGTTCTGCCCGTGGTTGCCGAACACCAGGTCGGCGTCGCCGTCGCCATCCAGGTCCGCCGCGGCGACGGACTGGGCGGTGCCGCGCGCGGGGAGCCGTCCGCTCGCGTCGGCGAAGGTCCCGCCGCCGCCGTTCAGGTACAGCTCGCTGTTCTGGTCGTCCTCGCCCGCGATGGCGGCATCCAGGTCGCCGTCGCGATCGAAGTCGGCCACGGCCACGTCTTCGCTGTCGTACGCGCTCCCGGGGAGGGTCCCGGCCGGGGCCACGGCCATCCGCCCCGTGCCGTCGTTGAGCAGCAGCACGTTGCGCTGGAACTCCTTTGCGATCAACAGGTCCAGGTCGCCGTCCCCGTCAGCGTCGAACGCCTGCGCGTCCATGCTGCTGCCGGGCGTAGCGGGGAGGTGGGTTTCGGTGACGTCCGCGAACAGGTGGCCGCCCGTGTTCAGGCCGGGGTGCGCGTCGGCTTGCAGCGGGGGCTGGCCTGCGTCTCCGCACGCGGCCGACAGGATGAGCGTCGCGGCGGCAAGGCAGCGGGGGAGGTACGGGTGTGCGTCCATCATGGGGGAGCTCCGGGGTGTAGCGGGGGAAGCGCGGTCTCCGTGGGGGCGGGTCCGCGAGGCGTCGTCCCGGGCCGGGGGAGGACCGGGACGCCCGTGAAGAAAGGCAACGCGCGTACCGGCGGCCCATCCACTGCGGCGTGGATCGGGAACGCGTTAGGCACCAAGCACCTGCGGATTCGGCGCAGGCAACCGGGGAGCACGACGGCGGAATGGGAACGCATCAAAACGGTGCGGCTTCAAAGGCGTGCGATGAGCAGACGGCGCGAAACGCGCCGCTCCACGCCATCCGAACCTCCTCCACACCAGCGCACGCCAGTCCGCGCAGGCGGACTTCGTGTGTTTGTTGCCGCGACTTCAGTCGCCCCAGCAGGGCCGGGCATCAATCCCTTCGGCCCGCCAGCAAGCTCCCCATCGAACGCGAGTTGCCACCGCCCGTCCGCGCCGGAGGTGGCGGCCTTTTCCACGGAAGAGTCCAGGCGCCACGCGTGCGCCGTTTCGTGTCGCATGGGAGAACACCGTATTGATCAACTGGATACGTGACCCGTAGCAGGCGCGGGGGTTGCTCCCTACCTGCCTCATCCTGCTCCCGAGCCAAAGCCAATGCCCGATCTGCGCGTCGTGGAAGCGTCGCCCCTGCGTTACCTGCTCTCCGTTCCGGACGGCGCGCCCAACGGCCCGCGCCCGGTCCTCTGCTTTCTGCACGGCTACGACGAGGCCGCGCCCACGGAGATCATCGAAGGCATAACCCGCCACGGACCGCTCAGGCCCGGCAGCGATGGGGCGGCGACACGCGACATGATCGTCGTGGCGCCGCAGCTGCCGGCAGCGGGTGACATCTGGCGCCGCTACGCCGACGTAGTGCGCGACATCGTCAGCCGCGTACAGGCGGAGCACGGGGGTGACCCGGCCCGCACGTACCTGACCGGTTTCAGCTTCGGCGGCAACGGCGTGTTCGACCTGGCGCTCTGCCAGCCGGGGGTCTGGGCGGCGCTCTGGCCGGTGGATCCCACGCGCGTGCCCGGCGGCGATCCCGGGCTCCCGGTGTGGATGTCGTCGGGCGAGGTATCCCGCCGCGGCGAGGCACGGTTCATCGAGCGGCTGAGCCTGGGGCCCGCGACCGACCCACCCGCGGACCGCGTGTACGTGGACCAGGGGATGGACCACGTGGGCACGGCGACGCTCGCCTATCAGGACGAGCGCATCTACCGCTGGCTCATTGCCCGGCGGAACCCGCCCGCCTGACCGCCGCCCCTGACTGCAGTCGCAAACCAGCCTCCCGAACTGGGCGGGCTCAACGAAAGCGGGAGCGGAAGCCACTTGCGCGCGGAACGAGAAAGCCGTAGTTTCCGCCCTACATCCCCGGGGGTAGAACCCCGGGTCCCCTCGGCCTGCGGGCCGGGGGGTTTTTTTTCGCGCGGAGGCGGGGGATGGCGAAACGGGTCGCGTTTCTCGTGGACGGCTTCAATGTGTACTACTCCCTGCGGGATGTAGAGAAGCTGTCGAAGGCGAAAGTCAAATGGCTCGATCTCAGGAAGCTGCTCTCGGATCACCTGCAGCCCATTCGAGAGGCGCTCGGTGAGCGAGTCGAAGTGTCCGTCGTCCACTACTTCTTCGCGTACGCTTACCACCAGACCCCCTACGACGCCGAGGTCGTAAACCGCCACGCCACGTACGTCGAGGCCCTTGAGACTACCGGGATCCGCGTGGTGCTTTCTAAGTTCAAAGCGAAGGACGTCGCCTGCTCGAAGTGCGGCCATCAATGGAAGCGGCACGAGGAGAAGCAGACCGATGTTGCGCTGGGGGTAAAGCTGATGGACTCCTTTGCACGAGATGAACGAGACGCCGTCGTGTTGGTTTCTGGGGATACCGACCTGATCCCTGCAATCCAGATGACGCGCGCGCTTTTTCCACAGCGGAAGATAGGGGTTGCTTTCCCTTTCCTGCGGCACAACACGGAGTTGGAGGCAGCCGCGGACTTCTCGTTCAAGATCACCCAGAAGGCGCTGCAGCGAGCGCAGTTCCCACTGACGATACCGCTGGCGAATGGAGTGATCCTGGAGAAGCCAGGTTCCTGGTGAGTTGATGTACCACCTGGTGTCGAAACAACGGCTTCGATGCTCCGCTCGCCGATCGCAGCCGCTCCGAGCTTCAGGGTTCGCCTCCGCCGCGCCGCCGAAACCCCGCCGATGTGGCGCTATCCGCTGAGCTTTCTGGTCCTGCTCGCGTTCCTGTTCGCGGGAGACGCGCTGGCCCACGCCGCGCGCCTGCCGCTGCCTGGGAGCGTGCTCGGCATGCTGCTGTTGGCGGGCAGCCTGCGCCTGGGATGGATCAGGCCGGCGCTCGTGCAGCCCGCCGCCGAGCTGCTGATCCGCCACATGGCGCTGCTGTTCGTGCCCGCGGGCGTGGGGCTGATGACGTACTTCGGCCTGCTCGGGCGGGAGTGGCTGCCCGTCGTCGCCGCCAGCATCGTCAGTACCGTCACTGTGATGGCGGTGGTGGGATGGATGCAGCAGCGGCTGGAACGCGATGCCTGACGCGGCCGCGATCGTCCTCTCCCTCGCCGCCACGCTCGGGGTCTACGCCGCGGCGCGAGCTTTCCAGCGGCGGATCGGCTCCGTGGTCCTGCACCCGGTGCTGGTCTCGATCATCGTGCTGATCGTCGCGCTCAGGATGCTCGGCATCGAATACGAGGACTACGACCGCGGCGGGCGCGTGCTGACGTTCCTGCTGGGGCCGGCCGTGGTGGCGCTCGGACTCCCGCTGCATCGGCAGATGGAGGAGATCGGACGCAAGCGCAACGCGGTGCTGCTCACGATCCTCGTCGGCAGCGTGGCCGGGGCGCTGACGGCCACGGTGACAGCCGCGCTACTCGGCGCCTCGGACGAAGTGATCCGCTCGCTCATCCCACGCTCCGTGACGACACCCATCGCCATCGGCATCGCGGGGCGGGTGGGCGGCCTGCCCGCGCTGTCCGCGGCCGTGTCCATCCTCACCGGCGTTCTGGGCGCGGTGATCGGCCCGCCGCTGCTGCGGGCACTCGGCATCCGCAGCCCCACCGCGTTCGGCCTGGCACTCGGCGCGGCGGCGCATGGCGTGGGCACCGCCCGCGCCGCGGAGGAGGGCGACGTGGAGGCGGCGAGCGCGGCCCTCGCCATCGGCCTGATGGGCGTATTCACCGCCGTCCTCGCGCCGCTCGCAATCGGGGTCCTGCTGCGCCTCGGCTGGCTGAACTGAGCACACGCGGCTGATTCGATCCACGCCGGCCCCTTGGGCTTTGGCTCTCGACCTGGGCTCATTCCCCACAATTGGGGAACGAGCCCCAAATTTGGGGAGCGACGGATCACACGGCGCGCACGAGTCACCGCTTCCGCGCGATCTTTCTGAGCCGGTGACGGCTTTATCCTTCGCGGAGTCAACCCGATCCGGAAAGAGGTCACGAAGCGCTTCACGAGATGGTGAAACAAGGGGCTGTACGGGAGCACACTCTGTCCACTATCCTGTTCGCGAGCCGATGCACCGGATCAGGTTCATCACCGACGTGAACGGATCGATGAAGGAACTGCCAGGCCCGAAGAAGGAACGACCGTGGGACAAGAAGTGGGTAGTCGAGGCACTCAACGTGGTTCCGGCGATCGGGACGGCTGTCGTGGCAGCGCTGATGGCCGCGGCCGACGCGAGCCGCCGCCCATACTTCGGCGTCTTGGCGGGCTTGGCCGCCGCCCTCGGAATGGCGAGCATCGTGAAGGTCCTTCACGCCCGCGGCCAGGACCTTGAACGCAAGCGGCCGGAAGATCACCTTGGGCTGCTGGGGGCTCTGCATGTTCTTCATGCGGTCGTCCGGCGGGAAGGTGGGCTCGGTGAGGGACCAGATGACCGGCTCCGGGTTACGATTCACCGTGTGGTGCACGAGGGAAAGCCGCTGAAGGTTCCCCGGGAACTGGAGCAGATGTTGCCGTACATCTGCCGAACCGGAGGCGGGCAGCATCGGCGGTTCCGGATCGAATCCGGGATCATTGGCAAGGCGGCGCGGGAGTGCGCTTTGTTCTCTGCCTCACGGGAAAGCACCGACTTCGAATCTGCCGTCCGAGAGCTCGTGTCCGATTGGGCGTACACCGAAGCCGATGCGCGAAAGCTGCAGCCGGATCGGTTGTCGTGGATGGCGATCCCGGTGATCTACCCGGGGGAGAGCGCAACGGTGGCGGTGGTCTACCTGGATTCCAGCGAGCGGGACTTCTTCACGAAAGAGCTGCAGAATCTCGTGTCGGTGGCGTGCGCCGGCATTTCTTCCTTTCTTCCAGAGGCGTACTGACGATGGCCAACGAGAAATCGGGACTGGCGGACGCGTTCGCCAATACGCGCATCGTGTCGAAGCCCGGGGCGGAGATCCGGGTGGAACGCACCGAACTCACCGGAGTGCTCCGGGAGCGTCTGACCACGTCCGTACGGAGCCTGGGCAGCTCGTCCTCGCCGCGCGCGACGGATGTGAAGTCGCGCAACTAGATCGCTGGCGGGCAGTGGTCGCGAGTGGCTGCCAATCGCGGCCAAAGTGGCAGGGAACCCGCCTGGATAGCAGGAAAAATCAGGAAAAACGTGGCATGTGCGTTGCCTTGTTCCGTGGCAGCGCTTGCGGGCGCCCCGGTGCTGATGGCACCGCGCGGCGCCCTTGTTCGTCCCTGACACCCGAATCTGAAGGAGCACCCATGGCGAAGGTCATTGGGATCGATCTCGGAACCACCAACTCCGTGGTCGCCGTGATGGAAGGCGGCGACCCGGTGGTGATCCCCAACGCCGAGGGCGGACGCACCACGCCGTCCGTCGTGGCGTTCACCAAGGACGGCGAGCGGCTGGTGGGCCAGGTGGCGCGCCGCCAGGCCATCACCAACCCCAGGAACACCATCTTCTCCATCAAGCGCTTCATGGGACGCAAGGAGTCCGAGGTGAAGAGCGAGGAGAAGATGGTCCCGTACGAGGTGGTGAGCGGCACCAACGGGCTGGCGACGGTGAAGCTTCCCAACGCGGACAAGAGCTTCTCGCCCCCCGAGATCTCGGCGATGATCCTGCAGAAGATGAAGCAGACCGCCGAGGACTACCTGGGCACCCCGGTCACCCAGGCGGTGATCACCGTGCCCGCGTACTTCAACGACGCGCAGCGGCAGGCGACCCGCGACGCCGGCCGGATCGCCGGGCTCGAGGTCCTGCGGATCATCAACGAGCCCA
Organism: Longimicrobium sp.; assembly: GCF_036554565.1. Lineage (NCBI taxonomy): Bacteria > Pseudomonadati > Gemmatimonadota > Longimicrobiia > Longimicrobiales > Longimicrobiaceae > Longimicrobium > Longimicrobium sp. The sequence goes on from NZ_DATBNB010000759.1 coordinate 7,878, forward strand.
CCGCGGCGGCGCTGGCCTACGGCTTCGGCAAGAGCGTGCGCGGGAGGATCGCCGTCTTCGACCTGGGCGGTGGCACGCTCGATGTGTCGGTGATGGAGGTGGGCGAGAACGTCTTCGAGGTGGTGGCCACCGGCGGTGACACGTACCTGGGCGGCGAGGACTTCGACAACCGCATCATCGAGTGGCTGGCCCAGGGCTTCGAGCAGCAGCACAAG
>NZ_DATBNB010000760.1 GCF_036554565.1 Longimicrobium sp.
GGACGGTCTGCCGAATCTGCTCCAGCCGCCAGCCGGGCGTTCCGGTGGACTGCCCCGGCGCCGCGGCCATACGGCGGTACCGCCGTACGGTCTCGATTTTCCCGGCTCCGCTCCTGGCCGCGGTGAAATCACCCGACGCAGCTGGAGAGAAAACCGTCCGAATCTCGCGCCATTCTCCGTTTTCAGCCGCAGTGACCGTTGGACCGCTGGTGCTCGCCGGCTGCGTCGGATCGCAGATTACTGCTGTCGGGTCGCAGTCTCCGCCGCTGCCGTCATCGAAGAACCCGTCGACCAGGGTGCCGCCGGGCAATCCGGTGTCAGCCATGTAGCTGTCGAAATACTCGGAACTCAGCACCGAACCCCACCGGTCGTACGTGATGACGTGATCGGCCGACGCCCTCACAGACCCGATCTCGGGGCTCTGGACGGCGTCGTCCCAGTACACCCCGAATACGACCTGACCATCGGCGCGGTACCCCCCCTCGACGTATCGTTCTCCGTAATCCTGGTACACCTGGCTGGACACGTCCGACGTCGACGCGACCCCCACGGGCGCCGCCATTTGCTCGGGATCTTCGACGTAGGTGCGAGTGGACAGCTTCGCGCTGAAATGCGTGTCTCCCGGATTGATGGCCGCATCGCGCAGTTGGCTGACATCCCGAGATGCGGACTCCGTGGCCCGAACCGGGTCGGGTGGAGCGGTGGAGTCGGTGCACCCTGCCAGAACCAGCGAGAGTGCGGCGGTTACCCGAAGTAGACTCGAACGCTGCTGCCGCATGGTGTGCCTCCAGGTAAAGGGGAACGGTTGGCAGCGCCGGGTGAGGAGACGCCCCCGTGGGCTCCGTCCCGGCTCCGTTTACCATAATGTCCACATCGTAAGCAATCAAGAGGTTTTATTCAAACATTCCAGCGACAAACGTGTAGTCCGTATTCGCGGGCGCGACGGCCGGGGGAGTGGATTGTGCGGCAACGACTTGCGAACAGAAGCCCTCTTGTCTCCAAAGACAATTGGCACCTATCCCAAAATAACCGTCAGCATTCCGCAGTTCTGCCAGGCCGCAAATCCTCCCGAGGCAGGATGCAAAGAGCGGGGGCGCACGATCGCTCGTGCGCCCCCGCCGTCCAGCCCGGATCCGTGGAGCCGGATCAGACCTCCATCACGTCCGCTTCCTTGTGCTTCAGCAGCTCCTCGACCTTGGCGATGTACTGGTCGGTCAGCTTCTGCACCTCGCCCTGCTCGCGGCGGATGTCGTCCTCCGACAGCCCCTCCTTCTTCTGGCGCGCCTTGACCTCGTCGTTGGCGTCCTTGCGCACCTGGCGGATGGAGACGCGTCCCTCCTCGGCCAGCTTGTGCAGCATCTTCACGTACTCCTTGCGCCGCTCCTCGGTAAGCGCCGGCACGGGCACGCGGATGAGGTTGCCGTCGTTGGACGGGTTGTACCCCATGTCCGACTCGCGGATGGCGTACTCGATCTTCTTGATGAGGCTCTTGTCCCAGGGCTGGACCGTCAGCATGCGCGGCTCGGGGGCGCTCACCGTGCCCACCTGGTTCAGCGGCACCATCGAGCCGTACGCCTCTACCCGCACGCTGTCCAGCAGCGCCGGGCTGGCCTTGCCGGTGCGCACGTTGGCGAACTCGCGGCGCAGCGCCTCCAGGGCGCCCTCCATCCGCTGCTTGGCTTTCTGCTGGCTCGACATGTCGTCCGTCCGGGAGATGGGAAATTCCGTAAACCGCGCGAAAGCCTACGAGTGGACCAGCGTGCCGATCCGCTCGCCGCGCACCAGGCGGGCCACCGCGCCCTCGTCATCGAGGTTCAGCACCACGATGGGAATGTCGTTGTCCTTGCACAGCGACAGCGCCGCCGCGTCCATCACCCCCAGCTCGCGCGAAAGCGCCTGCATGTAGGTGATGTCGGGAATGAACTCGGCGCTGGAGTCCTTCTTGGGGTCGGCCGAGTAGATGCCGTCCACCTTGGTCGCCTTGACGATCACGTCGGCGTTCATCTCGATGCCGCGCAGCACCGCCGCCGTGTCGGTGGAAAAGTACGGGTTGCCGGTGCCGCCGGCAAAGAGCACCACGCGGCCCTTTTCCAGGTGGCTGATGGCCCGGCGCCGGATGTACGGCTCGGCCAGCTGCTCCATGCGGATGGCCGTGAGCACGCGCGAGTGAATGCCGCGGCGCTCCAGCGAGTTCTGCAGGGCCAGGGCGTTGATGACCGTGGCGAGCATGCCCATGTAGTCGGCGCTCACCCGGTCCATCCCCTCGGCGCTGGCGGTGGTGCCGCGGACGATGTTGCCGCCGCCCACCACCAGCCCCAGCGCCACCCCCATCTCGTGGACCACCCGGATCTCCTCCACCAGGCGGTCCACCACCGGCGGGCTGATGCCGAACTTCTGCTCCCCGGCAAGCGCCTCGCCGGAAATCTTCAGGAGAACGCGGCGGTAGAACAGCTCCCCGCCCTGCCCGGCCCCGCCGGTGTCGGCCATCACTCGCCCAGCGCGTAGCGCGTGAACCGGCGCACGTCGATCTTTTCGCCGGTCTTCCCCGACACCTCGGTGATCAGCTGCCCCACCGTCTGGTCGGGGTTCTTCACGAAAGGCTGCTCCAGCAGCGCCTGGTCGGCGAAGAACTTCTCCAGCTTCCCGTCCACGATCTTGTCCCAGATCTTCTCGGGCTTGCCGGACTCGCGCATCTGCTCGCGGTACACGCCGCGCTCGCGCTCCACCAGCTCCGACGGGAAGTCCTCGCGGCGGATGGCCACCGGGTTGGCCGCGGCGATGTGCATGGCCACGTCGCGCACCAGCTGCTGGAACGCGTCGGTCTTGGCCACGAAGTCGGTTTCGCAGTTCACCTCCACCAGCACGCCGATCTTGCCGCCCATGTGGATGTAGCTGCCGATGACGCCGTCGCGCGCCTCGCGGTCGGCGCGCTTGGCCGCCTTGGCCGCGCCGCGCGCGCGCAGGATGTCGATGGCCGCCTCCATGTCGCCGCCGGACTCCATGAGCGCGTTCTTGCACTCCATCATCCCGGCCGCGGTGCGGTCGCGGAGCTCCTTGACCGCCTGTGCGCTGATCGCGTTGGACATCGTCTTCTTTCCGTCCCGAAGGATTGGTCGTGTAGGTCAGTGGCCCGCGGACGAAAGCCGGGGCGCCGGATTTTCGGGCCTGCGGGGCGCGAGCGCAACCCCGCCGGCCGAACGCGCCGCACGCGGCGCGGAAACAAAAGGGGGCGCCGGCAACACGCGCCGGGGCCCCCTGCAAACCTTCCGCCGTCGGCGCGGTGGCTACTCGGCGTCGCCGCCCTCGTCGGAGCCCCCGCCGATCACCCCGGCGATGGCGTCGGTGCGCGGCCGGCGCTTGCGGCGCGGGCGGCGCTTCTGGCCCCGGTCGTCGCCGCGGTCGGCGGGCTGGCTGGCGCCCGTCTCGCTGCTGTACGTGGTGGCCTCGGGCTCCTCGGCGCGCCGGCGGTCGTCGGCCGGCATGGCCGCGCGGGCCTCGATCACGGCGTCGGCGAGCGCGTTGCTGATCACCTCGACCGAGCGGATGGCGTCGTCGTTGCCCGCGATGGGCACCGTCAGCAGGTCCGGGTCGGCGTTGGTGTCGGCGATGGCGATCACCGGAATGCCCAGCTTGCGGGCCTCGGAGATGGCGATGTGCTCGCGCTTGCTGTCGACCACGAAGAGGGCGCCGGGAAGCCGGGCCATGTCCTTGACGCCGTTCAGGTACTTCTCCAGGCGCTCGCGCTCCCGGTCCAGCATCAGGCGCTCCTTCTTCGTGTAGTGCTCGAAGGCGCCCTCGTCCACGCCGCGCTCCAGCTCGCGGAGGCGGCGGATCTGCTTCTTGACGGTCGTGAAGTTGGTGAGCATGCCGCCCAGCCAGCGCTCCGTCACGTAGAACGAGCCGCTGCGCTCGGCCACGCTCTCCACCACGGCCTTCAGCTGCTTCTTGGTGCAGACGAACAGGATGCGGTCGCCGCGCGAAACCACCGTGCGCACCAGCTCCTGCGCAAGCTCGATCTGGCGGACCGTCTTCTTGAGATCGATGATGTAGATGCCGTTGCGCTCCGCGAAGATGAACTTGCGCATCTTCGGGTTCCAGCGGCTGGTCTGGTGCCCGAAATGGACACCGGCCTCGAGAAGTTCCTGGATCTGGGGTACGGCCATCGGTTTTCGTCCTGACGGTATGCGGTTTTCCCTGCGGCCCCACCCCGGGGCCCGGGCTTCCACCGCCGTCGTTCGCCCGTCCGACCGCGCCTGTTACGGGGCGGCACCCGGACGTGGGCGTCGGGCGGTGTGCTTGATGAACCGGGATTTCGGCAAACGCGCGTGCCGGGACGGCCCATGGCCACCCCGGCACCGCATGCCGGCGCTCCCGATCAGCGCTTGGAGAACTGGAAGCGCTTGCGGGCGCCCGGACGTCCGGGCTTCTTGCGCTCCACCTCGCGCGGGTCGCGGGTCAGCAGGCCCTCGGCGCGCAGCGTGCGGCGGAAGTCCTCGTTGATCTTGAGCAGCGCGCGGGCCACTCCCAGGCGAATGGCGTCGGCCTGGCCGCGGACACCGCCGCCCACCACCGTCACCTTCACGTCGTACTGGCCCTCGGTCTGCGTGGCCACCAGCGGGCGGGTGGCAGACTGGCGCAGCACGTGGCGGGGCAGGTGCGCCTCCAGCGTGCGGCCGTTGACGTCCCACGTGCCGTTTCCGGGACGCAGGTACACGCGCGCCACCGAGGTCTTGCGGCGTCCGACTGCGTTGAACTGTTCCGTCGCCATGATGATCAGAAAGTGAGGGGCTCGGGATTCTGGGCCTGGTGCGGATGCTCCGCGCCGGCGTACACCTTCAGCTTCTTGCGAAGCTGCTTGCCCAGCGCGTTCTTGGGCAGCATGCCCTTCACCGCAAGCTCGATCACCCGCTCGGGGTGCTTGTCCAGCATTTCACGGAAGGGGATGAACTTCTCCCCGCCCATGTAGCCGGTGTGCTTGAAGTAGGTCTTCTGGTCGGCCTTGTTGCCGCTCAGCCGGACCTTGTCCGCGTTGATGACCACGACGTAGTCGCCGGTGTCCAGGTGCGGGGTGAAGGTCGGCTTGTGCTTGCCGCGCAGCACTCGCGCGATCTCCGTCGCCACGCGGCCGAGGATCTTGCCCCCCGCGTCGACGACGAACCACTTGTGCTCGATCTCCCCCGCCTTAACGGAATACGTCTTCATCGTACTCACTTGCGCGCCGGGAGCACTCGGGCTGATCCGGGCGGCGACTGGTTGTTTGACAGACAAAAATCCCGCCTCCGGCACCGGCCCGAGGCGGAGTGGCGTGGTCGGGACAGACCGCTACGATACACAATCCCGGGCGTCCTGTCAACCCGTGGCGCCGAGCGAAAACGAGAGCGGGGGCGCACCCCGGTGCGCCCCCGCCCCAAACTCGCCGGCCCCGGCGTGTCAGGCCAGGAACGTTTCCAGGAACCGCGCGCGCGACTGGTGCCGAAGGCGGAGCAGCGCCTTTTCCTTGATCTGCCGCACCCGCTCGCGCGTAATGCCGAAGTTTTCGCCGATCTGCTCCAGCGTCATCGGGTCGGTGTCGCCCAGCCCGAAGTACAGGCGCAGCACCTTGGCCTCGCGCTCCGTCAGCGTGCCCAGCGCGTCGTCGATGCTGCGCTTCAGGGCCGATTCGTACACCTCGTCGTCGGGGCCCGGCGAGAGGCTGTCCTGCAGGTAGTCCAGCAGCTGGCCGTCCTCGCCCGGCACCAGGGGCGCGTCGAGCGACAGGTACACCTGCGACATGGCCAGCGCGTGGCTGATCTCGTCTTCCGGAACCTCCAGCTCCGAGGCGATCTCCTGCAGCGTGGGCTCGCGCCCCAGCTCCTGCGTGAGCGCCGAGCTGCGCTTGCCGATGCGGTGCACCGCCCCCGCGCGGCTCAGCGGCACGCGCACGATGCGCGACTGCTCGGCCAGGGCCTGCAGGATGGCCTGGCGGATCCACCAGACGGCGTAGGAGATGAACTTGATGCCCTTGGTCTCGTCGAACTTCCGCGCGGCGCGCATCAGCCCGATGTTGCCCTCGTTGATCAGGTCGGCCAGCGACACGCCCTGGTTCTGGTACTTCTTGGCCACCGCCACCACGAACCGCAGGTTGGAGCGAACCAGCCCTTCCATCGCGTCGGGCTCGCCGTCGCGAATGCGGCGTGCCAGCCGGCACTCCTCGTCGCGGTCGATCAGCGGAAAGGCGCTGATCTCGCGGAGGTACTGGTCCAGCGATTCGGATTCGGCCTGGAGTTTCTTGGCGGGGCTGAACGACATCGGCGTGCTCCGGGAGACGGAAGCGGCGGGCCGTGAGGGCGGGCCCGGGAAACGCGCATGTTGCGAGCGGCACTGCGGAGGAGCGTGCGGTCCCGCGGGGCCGCGGGGCTGCTACGGAACATGGAAAGGCGGCCCGAAACTGTCAACCCCTCGGGGAATCTTTTTGTCGAACGTGACGGGAAGAGTACGTCATCAGCGCCTGCCTAGCGGATGACCTCGCCGATGCGTGCCCAGCGCACGCCGGTCAGCCAGTCGAACTGCTCGGCGATGTCGTCCTGGAACGAGTAGTACACGAACATGGGACGGCCCTTGATGGACGTGGCGTCCAGGAACCCCCAGTAGCGCGAGTCTTCCGACCGGTCGCGGTTGTCGCCCAGGGCAAAGAACTTTCCGGGCGGAACCCACAGCGGGCCCCAGTTGTCGCGCGAGGGGCGGTAGGTGCGGTAGGTCTGGCCGCGATCGGCCAGGAACTCCAGCTGCCACTCCATGCGCGGGTCGGCCGGGTCGCCCAGCGGGTCGGTGTGCCGCGCGAAGGGCTCGTCCTGCGGCTGGCCGTTCCGGTACAGCACCTTGTGGCGCATCTCCAGCGTGTCGCCCGGCATCCCCACGATCCGCTTGACGTAGTTCTTGTGGGGGTCGTGCGGGGGCAGGAACACCACCACGTCGCCGCGCGTGGGGTTCGCGAAGGCCGGCAGGCGCCGGTCGGTCAGGGGGATCTCGGCCCCGTACACGGCCTTGTTCACCAGCAGGAAGTCGCCGATCAGCAGCGTTCCCTCCATGGACCCCGTGGGGATCTTGAACGCCTCCACGGCAAAGGTGCGCACGGCCAGGAAGAGCAGGATGGCCGTGCTGATGGCCTTGGTCCACTCCCACACCCAGCGCCCGGTGCTCATGGCGTGCTCGGGCTCCGCCGCCGCGCGGGGCGGCTGGGCCGGCGCCGGGCGGGGCGCGTCGTCGGGCAGGTCGTGGCGGGAATGATCCATTCGGGTTCCGCGGGCGTGGGGGTCGCGGGCGTGGGAGGCCCCGCACCCGTACACATGATGGCGGGCGCCGTTCCCGCGCCTAGAACGGCAGCCCGAGTCCGGCGTACACCTGGGTGCCGTCCCCGCGCGCCCAGGTGAGCGTGGCCACGCGGCCCAGCGACTCGAACCACACGCCCCCGCCCCACGAGGGGTTCCACTCCCCGGGCGAGTCGCCGTCCTCGTACACGCGACCCGCCTCGCCGAAGCCGAACACACCCACGCGGCCGCGGACCAGCACCCGCACCTGGCCCAGCGGCTGCCGCAGCTCGGCCGTACCGAAGACCGCCGCGTCGCCGGCGAACCGCTGGAAGGGGTAGCCCCGCAGCGACCCGTATCCCCCCAGGAACGCCGCCTCCTGGAAGGGCACCCGCCCGGCGTTCGCCTCGGCGCCAGCACGCAGCGCCAGAATGGGGCCGGGCCCCAGCGGCAGGTACGCCCGCGCCTCCGCGTCCACCCCGCCGAAGGTACCCACGTCGGCGCCGTAGGCCGCGGCCCCGGCGCGCATCCACCAGCCGCGATGGGTGATGGGAAGCGTGTCGCGCCCGTCCACCACCAGGTGCCCCGCCGCGCCGGCCTGCATCAGTCCATCCCCGCCGCGCACGTCCGCCAGCAGGGGGTGGCCGCCGCGCGGGTCACGCCACCTCGCCACCGGCCCCAGCGAGTACGACGCGCGCCGGCCCATCCGCCCGTACCACGCGGCCTCGGCGATCAGCTCGTCGTGGGCGGCCTCGTAGTCCACCTCCTCGTCGTCCGGTGAGTCGTTGCCCAGGCCGTGGAAGCGGATCACCTCGAAGTTGCGCGCCCCGACGCGGAGGCGCAGGCCCGTGCCGGGAAGGGACGTGCGGCGGAAGTCCGCCAGCGCCTCTACGCCGAACCCGCTCTCCAGGGGCGCGTAGAGGGCACGGACCGCCACCTGCCGCGCATACGGCTGCCGGCGGAACCCGTAGCGCGTCCACACGGGGCCGGCGCCCAGGATGGGGCCCACGTTGGTCACCCACCCCGCCCAGGGGGCCACCGGGGCGAAGGACGAGCCCCAATCCCGGGGCGCCGGCGGGTTGCCGAACATCGACCGCGGGGGGTCGGGATCGTACTCCCGCGTGTCGACCACCGTCCCCCGCCCCCTCAGCAGCCGGTCGTCGTCGCCATGGTCGTGAAGCACCGTCATCCGCGCCCCGGCGCTGGACGAGTCGGCGAGCACGTCGTCACCCCCGCCGCCGATCAGCCGCACCTGGATGGACCGCGCCGCCGTTCCCCGCGCCGCCGCGCGGTCGTCGCCGCCGTGCAGGAACACGCGCACCTCGCGCGTCTCGTCCGGGAGGAAGCGGCGGCGGAAGTACGGGGCGCTCGACGCGGGGGAGGGATAGAGGCGCAGCTCCACCGACCCGTCGGCGCGCCGGTCCACCTCCGCGCGCTCAGGCTGGTCGGTGGCGTGCACGTCCACGTCGCTCGCCAGGATCTCGTAGAAGCCGCGCGCGGCGGCGTGCAGGCTGTCGCGCCGGGCCCGCAGGATGCCGGACAGTCCGGGAGCGCTCAGCGGCTGGTACTCGGGGGGCATGCGGCGGACGGCCCCGGCGATCACCTCGTCCGTCACCCGCTGCTGGATGAAGCGCGCGGCCGAGTCCCACGCGGGCCACTCCAGCTCCGACAGCAGCCGCCGGTCCAGGTCCGAGGCGTGGATCACCAGGCCGAACACGTCGTCGTACCGCGGGCCGAACTTGGTGAGCTGGGGGAAGGCGGCGCGAACCGGGGCCAGCAGCAGCCCCCGATTGTCGTTGAAGGCGTTGTCGCGGTCGCGCGGCACGGGGCGCCAGCGCCAGCGGTCGCCGCTCTCGTACCCCGCCCACCGCCACTGGTCTTCGTGCCGGTCCCAGTCTCCCACCAGCACGTCCATCAGCCGCGCCGTCAGGTACTCGCGCGCGTCCAGCCGCTCGGCGGACGATTCCTCCAGACGCTCGAACAGCCGCTCGGTGCCTACCACCCGGTCCGCCCCGGCGAACGTCGTTCCCCCCTCCTCGGCATCCTCCGGGCGCACCTCCACCTGCCCCAGCCGCCCCGCGAACCGGCGGAACTCGCCCAGGAAGGGGTGGTCGGGCATCACGTACAGCGCGGGCCGGGGATGGAGCAGCCCCACGGCCGACACCAGCGGCTCCACCACCAGGGCGGCCGCGGGATGCTTGTTGGCTACCTGGTCCTGGGAGATGGATTCCACGAGCCCGTCGCGCAGGTCCGGCGGCAGGCCCCGCTCGGGCGTCTTGTTCACCGAGCGAAAGGCGTACTCCCGCCCGTCTGCGCCGCGCATGCGAAGCGACTCGGTCGCCAGGCCGCCGCCCGCCTCCACCACGCGCAGGCCGCTGGCGAAGGTGTCGGGGTTCAGCACGGGAACGCGCACGGGGGTGGTCCACAGGTCGCGGTAGGCACCGCCCCAGAGCGCGCGATGGAGCGGGCCCGCGCCGTACCCTGGGCCGGCCACCACCGTCGTGTCCTGCGCGGCGGCGGGCGCGCCGGCCAGCAGCGCCAGCCCCAGCGCGAGCATCGTCCGGCGCGGCAGCGATCGGCTCGCGGGAGCCACCATGCCCATGCGCGGGCCCCGCCCGGGCGTGCTCAGCGCACCCCGCGGCCGATCCCGCCGCGCTGGAGGGCCTTGTACACCAGGAACAGGCCCGCCCCGAACACCACCAGGTGAATCACGGCGTTCAGGATCTTGAAGACGATGGAAAGCACGACCCATGCGGCCAGCGCCAGGAGTGCGATGCGGAGCCACTTGTTCATCGTGAGCGGGTGGATGGTGGGATTGCAGCCCGCGGCGCCCTGCCGATCCGCGTTCCCACTCCGGAGATGCAAGTGCGAAGCCGCGCCCGTACGACAAAAAAGGAGGGGCGCCCGTAGGCGCCCCTCCCGTTTGGAGCCGTGCGGGGGAGGATTACTCCTCGCCGCGCACCGCGCCGGCCTTCACCTCGAGCTGGTACGGCTGGAACTCGCAGCCCGTCCGCACCGGCACGTACACCACTTCCGGAGTGCCCGTGGCGCCGGACTCGGCGAACACGCTCACACCCTGGTACTCGCCCGTGCGCGTGACCTCGGTGACACCGAGCACCCGCGGCAGGCCGTACTTCACATAGCGCCGGCCGTTGATCGTGATCGGCTCGGTGTTGATGTACCACGTCGCGCCGCCGGCGTAGCCGGTGGTAGCCGGGAACGCCTCGTTGAAGCGGCGGCCCTGGTACATGGTGTCAGCCCGCTGCGTGTTGTACGTCGCGGTAACCTCGCGGAGCGCGCCGTTCTCGACCACGCACACCCGGATGTCGCGGTCGTTGTTCACGACCGGCGGCGGCGGCGGCGGCGCAGGCGTCGTCTCGATCACCGGCGGCGGCGGCGGCAGGACAACCGGCGGCGGCGGAATCAGGTTGCCGAACGCCGCCTTCAGCCCCAGCACCAGCCGCGGCGTGAAGGTGAAGCGGTCCTCACCGCGGAAGCGCGTGTCGTCCTCGTCCGGGCCGTGCGCGGGCGAATCATACCCGTGCACCGCCAGCTCGCCGAACAGGCCCAGCCCCATCAGCGGCATGAACGTGCTGCCCACGCCGATCACGCCCTGGCCCGTCGTCGACAGGGTGGGGTTCACCGACATGCAGATGCCGTTGACGCGCCAGTTGGCCACGGCCGCGCAGCCC
>NZ_DATBNB010000761.1 GCF_036554565.1 Longimicrobium sp.
GACGACTGCCGCGCGAGGAACGAGGCGGACTGACACGCGACGTCAATCGATCGCGCGGACCCCCGAGGCCGGCCGGGAGCTTTCCCGGCCGGCCTCGCTGCGTCCCCCAGTCGCGCAATCGAGGGCGGCGGAGTATTTTCCGCCCGGCTCCACGGAGCCGACTATCCGTCCAAGCGACCTACGCCGTACCTGTACGAGCTGATGAATACAGATCCGTCGAACCTGGGACCCGATCCCTACGATCCTGCCATTCGCCGCAAGAACGTTTTGACGCTGCTGATCGTTTCCGTGCTGCTGATCGGCGCGGGCTTCGTTCCCGCCACGCTCAAGCGCTTTCAGCAGCCGGAGGAGCGCTTCGAGGTGTACCAGGAAGCGAGCGACGCCAAGGCCGTGGAGCGGGGGCTGCTCCCGCGCTTCGTGCCCGCGACCGCCACCGAGATCCACACCCGCCACAACCGCGACACCGACCAGCGGTTCGTGCGCTTCACCTATGCCGACAGTGCGGCACTGAAGGCGTTCACCGCGGGGATGCGCCAGTTGCCGCTGGCCGAGGTGGAGCGGGTGCTGGTTCCCACGCCGGGATGGAGCCGCTGGTGGCCCATCACCTCGCGCACGCTGTCCGGCAGCCAGGGCGAGCGCCTGCTGGTGTGGGAGATCGCCTCCGGTCCCGACCGGGGCTACCTGGCCGCCGACCCGCGGACGAACCACGCATTTTTCTGGAGCCGCTGAGCGGAGACCCGACCATGGCCGTGAGCGCCGACTACCGCGAGTACGTGCTGGAGCAGATGGGCCGGGTGGCACCGGTCAGCGGCCGGTCCATGTTCGGCGGCGTGGGCATCTACTCCGACGGGCTGTTCTTTGCCCTGATGGACGACGGCGCGGTGTACCTGAAGGTGGACGACACCAACCGCGCGATGTTCACGGACGCCGGCATGGGCCAGTTCGATCCGTTCGGCGACGGGCAGCAGGTGATGAAGTACTACGAGCTGCCCGCCGACCTGCTGGAGTCGCCCGACCTGCTGCGCCCGTGGATGGACGCGGCCCTGGACGTCGCCCGCCGCGCCCGCAAGGGCAAGAAGAAGAAGTAACAGAACGGCTCGCGCCGCCGCGGACGGTGTATCATCCGGCTGAAGGGCTCCAGAGACGGGAACGACAGGGAGAGACGATGGCCGAGAAGATCCAGAAGACCGATGCCGAGTGGCGGGCGCAGCTCACGCCCGAGCAGTACCAGGTAGCGCGGCTGAAGGGTACGGAGCGCGCCTTTACCGGGGCGTACTGGGATACGAAGGACGTGGGCGTGTACCGCTGCATCTGCTGCAACGAGGAGTTGTTCCGCAGCGACGAGAAGTTCGATTCCGGCTGCGGATGGCCCAGCTTCACCGCCCCCGCCTCGCCCGAGGTGGTGGGCGAGCACGCCGACGACTCGTTCTTCATGCGGCGCACCGAGGTGGTGTGCAACCGGTGCGGAGCACACCTGGGCCACGTATTCAACGACGGCCCCGCGCCCACCGGGCTGCGCTACTGCATCAACTCGGCGTCCATCTCGCTGGAGCCGAAACAGGGCGAAAATCCCTGATTTCGGTCGGGAAAGCCCGCTTGTGACGGAAAAAGGCACATTGCCTCTTGTCCCATCGCGGTCCACGCTGTAACCTGTGCAGCGAAAGCGGCCAGATTGGCTGGCCGGGATTTCACACCCAGAGGACGGGACGGTGACGGGTGCCGCCGCGTAAAGATACCGCGTCCGTGGAGACGCTTCGGGAAGCCGCGCGTACCTTCGTGGATGCCACGTCGCTGCGCCAGGCGGCGCGCGACATCGGCATGAGCCCCACGGGCCTGCGTGGGTTCCTGGATGGAGCCGATCCGTACGTGAAGACGGAACGCAAGCTTCGCGCGTGGTATCTGCGCGATGCCCAACGCAACGTCCAGGCGGTTTCGCCAGAAGCCGCGAACAACGCGCTGAAGCTGCTGGTGGGGCACTTTGCCCCCGAGCAGGGCCGGGGCGCGGTGCTCGACGTGCTGCAGGTGGTGGAAGGGCGCTGCGTTTCGACGCAGACACCCATCCCCGCCTGGATTCCGGCGCTCCGCACGCAGTACTCCGAGTAGCACCATCTCTCGGCGTCGTACGGGGGGACCATTCACTGTGAAGGGTCCCCCGTTCGCCATTCCTGAAACCCGCGTGCTCCGGGCTCACTCCGGCTTGCGGTGCGGACCCGGGCGCCGGCGCTCGCGGGCGGCCTCGCGGGCCTGGTGCAGCGCGTGGTTGAACGCCGCGCCCGCCGTGGCGAAGGCCCCCGCCCGTCGCAGGGCCGTGCTGTCCACCCCCAGCGAGGCGGTGATGGCCCGGCGCAGCGAGCGTTCGCTGGCGTAGCCGCTGGCGTACGCCGCGCTGTACACGGTGCGGCCGGGGTCGTCCAGGAGCATGCACCCCAGCAGCAGCCGTATCCACGCCTGCGTGTGCCGGGGCGCGGGCAGCCCCGCGCGAAGGCAGTGCGCGGTGAGCGTGCGTGCGCTCACGCCCAGG
>NZ_DATBNB010000762.1 GCF_036554565.1 Longimicrobium sp.
GAGCACCAAACGAAGCGAGTGCCCAGGTAAACGCAGCATCGGCCCGCAACACCATCCCAGGGATTGCCCGCATGAAGGCTCCTTCGCTGACGCTCGGCATCGAAGAAGAGTACCAGATCATCGACCCCGAAACCCGGGAGCTGCGGTCGTACATCACCGAGCTGCTGGAAGACGACCACATGATCCTGGGCGAGATCAAGCCCGAACTCCACCAGTCCATCGTGGAAGTGGGCACCACCGTCTGCCGCACGCCGCAGGAGGTGCGCGCCGAGCTGCGGCGGCTGCGCGGGATGGTGATGGGGCTGGCCGCGCGAAAGAACCTCAAGGTGGTCGCGGCGGGCACGCACCCCTTCAGCAGCTGGATGACGCAGGAGATCACGCCGCTGGAGCGCTACATCGGCGTCAAGCAGGACATGCAGGACCTGGCACAGCAGCTCCTGATCTTTGGCACCCACGTGCACGTGGGCATCGAAGACCAGGAGTTCCTGATCGACGCCATGAACGTGTCGCGCTACTTCCTGCCCCACATCCTGTGCCTGTCCAGCAGCTCGCCCTTCTGGATGGGGCGCAACACGGGGCTCAAGAGCTATCGCAGCGTGGTGTTCCGCAACTTCCCGCGCACGGGCGTGCCTCGCATCATGCGCAGTTGGGGAGACTTTGCCGAGCTGCAGGAAACGCTCGTCTCCACCCGGTGCATCCCCGACGGCAGCAAGCTCTACTGGGACCTTCGGCCGCACCACGCGTATCCCACGCTGGAGTTCCGCTTCCTGGACGTGTGCACGCGCGTGGACGAGGCCGTGTGCGTGGGGGCCATCCTGCAGGCCATCATCGCCAAGCTGTGGAAGCTGCGGCGCGACAACATGACGTTCCGCTTGTACCCGTCGGACCTGATCGAAGAGAACAAGTGGCGCTCGGTGCGGTACGGGCTGGACGGCAACCTGATCGACTTCGGCAAGCAGAAGGAGAGCCCCGCCCGCCACCTGATCCGCGAGATGCTGGAGTGGTTCGTGGACGACGTGGTGGACGACCTGGGCAGCCGCGCCGAGGTGTCGTACGCCTTCCGCATCATGGACGAGGGCTCCAGCGCCGACCGCCAGGTAAAGGTTTTCGAGCGCACGGGCGACCTGAAGGACGTGGTGGACCACCTGATCGCCGAGACCGAAGAAGGCGTGTTCGAGCAGCAGCCCGCGATGGCGGGGACGTGAGAGTGCGTGAGTGCGTGAGTGCGAAAGTGCGAAAGTGCGAAAGTGCGAAAGTGCGGCCCTCCCCGGCGCCGGGGTGGGCCGCTTTCGTTCGTGGTTGCAGAATCCGCCGCGATCGCACGCCGCACCGGCCGGAACGCGATCGAATTCTCCCTTTCCCCTGCGAAGCGGGGGAGAGGGCCGGGGAGAGGGGGCTCCCGCAGCATGCGAGGCAGCCAGTCGAACTCCGCTCGAAGTTCCCCCCTCTCCCGGCGCAGTTTGCCGGGGGAGCGGCCGGGGCAGGGGCCAGCCGCGGTATGCGAGGCAGCCGGTCGAACCCCGCCCGAAGTTCTCCCCTCTCCCGGCGCAGTTTGCCGGGAGGGGGAAACGCCGTACGCTTTTTGCATCCCGCCATCACCCTCGCGCCGATCGAAAACTCTTGACGCAGACCCTGCCCGGAACCACCCTGCACTAACCGCCCGCGTGTGGGAACGGGCGGCATTCCCACCCTCCCCCTTCTCCAGGAGGTGCGTATGGCTTCAGCCCCCTCATTCACAACGGACCGCATCCGCAATGTGTGCGTGGTTGGCCACGGCGGATCGGGAAAGACCACCCTGGTCGACGCGGCCTGCTACGTGGCGGGCACCACCAAGCGCCACGGGTCGGTGGATGACGGAACCGCCCTCACCATGTTCACGCCCGAGGAAAACGCGCACGGCCTCTCCATGAACGTGTCCGTGGCCTGGGCGGCGTGGATGGACAGCAAGATCAACTTCATCGACACCCCCGGCTACCTGGACTTCCTGGGCGAGACGCGCGCCGGTGTGCGCGTGGCCGACGGCGCGCTGGTGTGCCTGTCGGCCGTCAACGGCGTGGAGGTGGGCACCGAGCGCGTGTGGGACCTGATCGAGGAGCGGCACCTGCCGGCCATCCTGTTCGTGTCGATGATGGACCGCCAGAACGCCGACTTCGAGCGCGTCTACCAGGACATCCGCGAGCACCTGACGCCCAAGGCCATCCCGGTCGAGGTACCCATCGGCTCGGGAGACGACTTCCGTGGCATCGTGAACCTGTTTAGCGACCAGGTGCACTACTACGTCGAGGGCACCACGGCCGGCGAGTACGAGGAGCACGACGTGCCGCCCGAGCTGCAGCCCATCGTCGATCGCTACTACAACGACCTGATCGAGACCATCGCGTCGACGGACGACAACCTGCTGGAGCACTACCTGGAGGGCGACACCATCACCCGCGACGAGGCGCTGCACGCGCTCAAGCAGGCCATGCTGCGCGGCGATCTGTACCCCGTGTTCTGCGGCGCGCCCACGAAGACGTGGGGCACGCGGGCGCTGCTCAGCAAGCTGGTGGAGCTGATGCCCTCGCCGCAGGAGCGCCCGGCCGAGCTGGCGCAGGGCCGCACCGACACCGTGGTGGAGCTGCGGAACCTGAACAGCGATCCCTTCGCCGCGCTGGTCTTCAAGACCACCAGCGAGCCGCACGTGGGCGAGCTGTCGTTCTTCCGCATCTACGGCGGCTCGGTGGGCAACGGCCGCGAGGTGTTCAACGCCACCCGCGAAAAGCCCGAGAAGCTGGCCCACCTTTCCATCCCGCAGGGCCGCGACCGCCAGGAGATAGACGAGCTGCGCGCGGGCGACATCGGCGTGGTGGCCAAGCTCCGGGACACGCACACCAACGACACGCTTTCCGCCCCCGGGCACCCGCTGGTGCTGGCCGGGGTGAGCTTTCCCGATCCCGACATCGCCGTGGCGGTGGAGCCCGCGACGCGCGGGGAAGAAGACAAGCTGGCCGTGGGCCTTCACAAGCTCCACGAAGAAGACCCCTGCTTCACCTCCGAGTACGTCCCTGAGCTGGGGCAGACCATCGCGCGGGGCCTGGGCGAGCTTCACCTGGAGGTGCAGCTGGAGCGCTTGAAGCGCAAGAACGGGGTAGACGTGGTGGTCAAGGCGCCGCGCATCCCCTACCGCGAAACCATCCGCGCGGTGGCCGAGGCGCAGGGGCGCCACAAGAAGCAGACGGGCGGGCGGGGCCAGTTCGGCGACGCGCACCTGCGCCTGAAGCCGCTGGACCGCGGCTCCGGCTACCGCTTCACCGATTCCATCGTGGGCGGGGTGATCCCGGGCAAGTACATCCCGGCGGTGGACAAGGGGGTGCAGGAGGCGTCGGCCCGCGGGGTGCTGGCCGGCTTTCCCATGGTGGACTTCGAGGCCGAGGTGTACTTCGGCAGCTACCACACGGTGGACAGCTCTGAGATGGCCTTCAAGGTGGCCGGGTCGATGGCCTTCCAGGCCGCCGCCGAAAAGGCGCAGCCGGTGATCCTGGAGCCGGTGATGCAGGTGGACGTGTTCACCCCCGACGAGTTCCTGGGCGACGTGATCGGCGACCTCAACCAGCGGCGCGGGCACATCCTGGGCATCGAGCCGGCGGGGCGGAACCAGCGCGTGCGCGCCCTGGTGCCGCAGGCGGAGCTGTACAAGTACAGCACGTCGCTGCGCTCGCTCACGCAGGGCCGCGCCACGCACACCCGCACCTTTCACGCGTACGAGGAGGTGCCCGCGCACGAGGTGCCCAAGCTG
>NZ_DATBNB010000763.1 GCF_036554565.1 Longimicrobium sp.
GACTACGTGGAAGCCGACGCACCGGTGCAGCTGTTCACCACGCAGCTCTCGCCGCCCAGCTGGGGGCTGGACCGCATCGACCAGCGCGACCTGCCACTCAGCTCGTCCTTCACCTACAATTCCACCGGCAAGGGGGTGAACGCGTACGTGCTCGACACGGGGGTCAACAGCAAGCACAACGACCTGTATCCCCGCACGTCGTTCATCGCCAACGGCAGCAACGGCGACTTCGTGGGAGATGGACACGGCAGCGCCGAAGACTGCCACGGCCACGGCAGCCACGTGGCGGGCACCATCGGCGGCACCAGCCACGGCGTGGCCAAGAACGTGTGGATCTACGCGGGCCGCGTGGTGAACTGCACGGGTGGCGGTACCGCGTCGATGGTGATCGCGGGGATGGACTGGATCGCCGCCAACGGGAAGAAGCCCGCGGTGGTGAACATGAGCCTGGGCTACGGAGACGTGCAGGCGGTGCGCGACGCGGCCGAGCGACTGGTGAAGTACGGCTTCTTCGTAGCCGCCGCGGCTGGGAACGGCGACTTCGCGGGAACGCCGCAGAACGCCTGCTTCCAATCGCCGGCCGGCGCGCCCAACGTGATGACGGTGGGCTCCACCACCAGCACCGACTACGAGTCGTCGTTCAGCAACTACGGCCGCTGTGTGGACATCCTGGCGCCCGGCAGCAGCATCACCTCGCTGGGCATCGGCAGCTACACCGCCACGAGCGTCCGCAGCGGCACCTCGATGGCCACGCCGCACGTGGCGGGGGTGGCCGCGCAGTACCTGTCCGCCGTTCCCACCGCCACCCCGTACGAGGTCACCTCGGCGTTGAACGGACAGGCCACCCTCGACCGCATCCGCCTGCACTCGGCCAGCCTGAACGGGGGCACGCCCAACCGGCTGCTGTTCACCCGCTTCTGACCCCCTCCGACGGGCAGGGCGCTCCCTTTCGGTGCACACGTTTGTTTTCGTGCGCACCAAAGCGGGGCGCCCAGCGCGATCGTCCACACCGACTAGATAGTTGTGGTATGGGCACTTAGGGAGATTGAGGCGGATGGCGCGATCGGTGCCTTGTCTCCGGGGCGTCCCCCGCGAGCCGTTACCCCCGCCTTTCCCGGCACGGATCGCAACGTTCCCGTCCCAACGGAGATGCTCCTCATGAAGCGCACCACCTGTGCCCTTGCTTCGCTCCTTGCCCTGGCCGCCTGCGGCGACCAGCCCGCTCCCACGGCCGCCGCGGAGAGCGCGCCGCTGATGTCGCGCTCGGCCGACGGCAGCTACATCGTGGTGCTGAACGACGGCGCCGACCCGCGCTCGGTGGCGGCGGTCGCCGGCGTCAGCCCGCGGTTCGTGTACACGGCGGCGCTCAACGGCTTTGCGGCCACCCTCAACGCCGGCCAGCTGAACGCGCTGCAGAACAACCCCAACGTCAGCTACATCGACGCAGACCAGGCGGTGCACGCCAGCACCACGCAGCTGAACGCCACCTGGGGGCTGGACCGCACCGACCAGCGCGCGCTTCCGCTGAGCACCAGCTTCAGCTACACCAACACCGGCGTGGGCGTGAACGCCTACATCATCGACACGGGCATCCGCTTCAGCCACTCCGAGTTCGTGGGCCGGGTGAGCTCGGGCTTCGACGCGGTGGACGGCGGCACGGCCGACGATTGCAACGGGCACGGCACGCACGTGGCCGGCACGGTGGGCGGCACGCTGTACGGCATCGCCA
Organism: Longimicrobium sp.; assembly: GCF_036554565.1. Lineage (NCBI taxonomy): Bacteria > Pseudomonadati > Gemmatimonadota > Longimicrobiia > Longimicrobiales > Longimicrobiaceae > Longimicrobium > Longimicrobium sp. The sequence goes on from NZ_DATBNB010000763.1 coordinate 1,730, forward strand.
AGGGCGTGAACCTGGTGGGGGTGCGCGTGCTGGCCTGCGACGGCAGCGGCACCACGGCGGGCGTGATCGCCGGCATCGACTGGGTGACGGCCAACCACGTGAAGCCCGCGGTGGCCAACATGTCGCTCGGCGGCGGCGCCAGCACCTCGCTGGACGACGCCGTGCGCCGCTCCGTGGCGGCCGGCGTGACGTACGCCGTGGCGGCCGGCAACGGCAACATCTTCGGATTTGCCCAGGACGCCTGCAAGACGTCGCCGGCGCGCGTGGCCGAGGCCCTCACGGTGAGCGCCACCGACAAGACCGACAAGAAGGCGTCGTACGCCAACTACGGCACCTGCGTAGACATCTTTGCCCCGGGCAACAGCATCACCAGCGCCTGGTTCGAGAACGACACGCAGACCAACACCATCAGCGGCACCTCGATGGCTTCGCCGCACATGGCCGGCGTGGCCGCGCTGTACCTGCAGAGCAACCCGGGCGCCACCCCGGCCGGCGTGGCGAGCGCGCTCACCACCGGCGCCACCACCGGCAAGGTGACGTCGGCGGGCACCGGCTCGCCCAACCGCCTGCTGTTCTCGGCGTACTGAGCCGCAGCGAAGCGGATGGATGGAGCCCCGCCGGATCTTCGGATCCGGCGGGGCTTCACGCGTGCCGCCCGATCAAGCCGCCCTGTTCCGGTGCACACAAATGTTCCACTCCGCACCGAAGCGGGGCGCCAACCGTTTCCCGCAGATCTACTCAACCACCGCTCCCGCAACGGGTTGCGCGATCGGAGAGGCGTGGCGCGAACGGTGCCTTACCGGGACCCGTTCACCACCACCGGCGCACCGCTCCATTCCGGGGCCCGCGCCCGAGAAGCTCTTCGAGGAGTCGTTCCATGAAGCGCACCACGTTCGCTCTCGCCTCCCTGGTCGCCCTGACCGCCTGCTCCGACGGCGAAACCCCCATGTCGGCCGACGTTTCGGCGCCGGTCCTTTCGCAGTCGGCCAGCGGCCGCTACGTGGTGGTGCTCAACGACGACGCCGATCCGCGCTCGGTGGCGGCCATCGCCGGGGTCAGCCCGCGCTTCGTGTACACCGCCGCCCTCAAGGGCTTCGCCGGCACGCTGAACGCCGGCCAGCTGAACGCGCTGCAGAACAACCCCAACGTGCGCTACATCGAGGCCGACCTGCCCATGCAGGCGTCGGCCACCCAGACCGGCGCCACCTGGGGCATCGACCGCATCGACCAGCGCTCGCTTCCCCTTTCCACCACCTACAGCTACACCAACACCGGCGCGGGCGTCAACGCCTACATCCTGGACACCGGCATCCGCCTGAGCCACGCCGAGTTCGGCGGCCGCGCGGTATCCGGGTTCGACGCGGTGGACGGCGGCAGCGCCGATGACTGCAACGGGCACGGAACGCACGTGGCCGGCACCGTCGGCGGCGCCGCGTACGGCGTGGCCAAGGGCGTGAAGCTGGTGGCGGTGCGCGTGCTGGACTGCGCCGGCAGCGGCTCCGTCTCGGGCGTCGTGGCCGGCATCGACTGGGTCACCGCGAACCACGTGAAGCCGGCGACCGCCAACATGAGCCTGGGCGGCGGTGCCAGCACCACCATCGACGACGCGGTGACCCGCTCCGTCGCGGCGGGGGTCACCTACGGCGTCGCGGCGGGCAACGGCAACCAGGCCGGCCGCGCGCAGAACGCCTGCAACTACTCGCCGGCCCGCGTGCCGACCGCCATCACGGTGGGCGCCACCACGTCGACCGACGCCAAGGCCTCGTACTCCAACTACGGCACCTGCGTCGACATCTTCGCGCCGGGCAGCAGCATCAAGTCGGCCTGGTACACCGGCGACACCGCCACCAACACCATCAGCGGCACCTCGATGGCCACCCCGCACGTGGTGGGCGTGAGCGCGCTCTTCCTGCAGAGCAACCCGGGCGCCTCGCCGGCGGCCGTGGAAGCCGCGCTCGAGGGCAACGCCACCCCCGGCAAGGTAACGTCCGCCGGCACCGGCTCGCCCAACCTGCTGCTCTTCACGGCGTACTGAGCCGCGAACGGTTCCAGCAGTCCTGAACGCGCGGAGCCCCGCCGGATCTTCGGATCCGGCGGGGCTCTTCGCGTCGTGGGCCGGCTGGCTCAGATCCCCAGGTACGAGCCGATGGCGAACACCCGGGCGGCGCCCTCGCCGTCGCCGACGCGCCAGTAGTGGCCGACGGTGACGCCCAGGATCATTCCGATGGCGACCTCCGGCCCGACGTACGTCTGGTTCGCCCGGACGGCGCCGTGGGGATCCCACGTACGGATCACGCTCACCTGCGCCCGCTGCGAGCCGAACCACACGGCTCCCATCCCCAGAGAAGCGCGCATGCCGTCCCGCCCCAGCTCGGCGGCCAGCGTCGGACCGGTGTAGCCCAGATCGTTGGGCCGGGCCAGCATGACGGCGCCGTAGATGGAGCCGCCCAGCGGAGCCCCGTAGCGCAGCCCGCCGAAGAGACGGGGCTTCGTCTGGTTGCTGCTGCTCGTATCCGCCGGCGCCGGCGTCTCGGTGCCCTGCGCGCGAAGTGGAGCGGCACCCAGCACCAGGGCCACGAGCAGTGCGCGACGGAGGAGTGGCGGAGTCATGGGTGTCCGATCCTGTGGGCGTCGGATGGAGGGCAGGTGCGGCAGATATCCGCCGCAACGTAGGCGCGGTGCGCCGACCCCTGCAAGCATCGTCAGGCAGGGCGGAAGCGCGACCAGTGGATGCCCAGCTTTCGCATCCGCGCCCGCAGCGTGTGTGGGTTCAGCCCCAGGAGCGCGGCGGCGCCGAAGGGACCCTCGATGCGCCCGTTCACCTTGTGCAGCGCGGCCTCGATGTGCCGCGCCATCGCCGCGTTCAGCGTCGGGAACTCCTCGCCCCGTGGCGCCGCTTCGGCTGCCCCGGGGCGATTCTCCGTCGGCGCGGCGACACTCGCGGCCGCGGGCCCCAGCGCGGCGGCGATCTCCAGCTGGTGGCCATTGCCCAGGATCACGGCGCGTTCGATGACCGCGGCCAGCTCTCGCACGTTGCCCGGCCAGGAGTAGGCGATCAGCCGCTCCTGGTCCGCCGCAGTGGGTGCCAGCGGGTGCCCGCCCAGCCGCTGCCCCGCGCGCCAGGCGAAGTGCGCCGCCAGCACCGGGATGTCTGCCGGGCGCTCGCGCAGGGGCGGCAGGCGGATGGGAAACACGCTGATGCGGTACCAGAGGTCTTCGCGGAACGTCCCCGCCTGCACCATCGTGTGAAGGTCGCGGTGCGTGGCGGTGACGATGCGCACGTCCACCGTGTGCGTGGTGCGCCCGCCCACGCGCTCGAAGCTGCCGTCCTGCAGCACGCGCAGCAGCCGCACCTGCGCCTCCAGCGGCAACTCGCCGATCTCGTCCAGAAAGAGCGTTCCGCCGTCCGCCCGCTCGAACCACCCCGCCCGGTCCGCCACCGCCCCCGTAAAGCTACCGCGCTCGTGCCCAAAAAGTTCGGAGTCGATGAGCCCCGGCGGAATGGCGCCGCAGTTCACGCGCACCACCGGGCCGCGCGCCCGCGCGGACTGGCGATGGATCTCGCGGGCGATCACCTCCTTGCCCGTTCCCGTTTCCCCCAGCAGCAGCACCGGGGCGTCCGTTCCCGCCACCTGCGCCACACGATCCACCACCGCGCGCAGCCCGCCGTCCGCGCCCACGATGGCATCGGCGATCTCCTGCCGTCCGAGGCGCGAGAGGAGCGCCCGGTTGTCGGCCTCGGCCGCCTCGCGCAGGCGGGTGAGCTCGTGCAGCTGGATGTCGCTGCGCAGGGCGGACGACACCGGCTCCAGCACCTGCGCGAACAGGTCCTCGTGCGCGGGGCGGAAGGCGGGGCCCACCGCCACCAGCGCGCCGATCACCTGCTCGCCGTCCAGCAGCGGCCCGGCCAGCACCTCGCCCCGCGCCTCGCCCGCGGCCAGGACGCCGGCCAGCCCCTGCGGCGCGCCTCGCAGCACCTCGCCGGCGTGCGCCCACGAGACCAGCGCGTGGAAGTTCGATTTCGACAGTTCCGTCCGCGTCCGCCCGGGGGGCGCCGCGCCCGGGGCACCGGCGGCCACCGTCTCCAGCCGCAGCCGCTCGGCGTCCAGCCGGCGGATCAGCAGGGCCTGCAGCGGCATCTCGTCCGCCAGGCGGTGAGCGATCCGCTCCACCGTCTCCTCGAGAGACGCGTGCCGCCCCGCCTCCCGCCATACATCAACCAGCAGCATCGTGAACCCAGCAAATGTGACGGACAGATCCCGTGTGCTCAGTAAATATGCTGGGCATCCTGGGAAATGTCACGGGCAGCATTCCTCCCGCGGATGCGGAATTTCGCCATCCCCATGCGCAGCAACGGCTTGCGGATTCTGGATTGATGCGGCACGTCGGGTGCCTTGGTGCGGCCCCGTCGTTCCTGCTCCGCCCTGCACCTCCGCAGGCCCGCAGCCTTCCCGATCGGAACTCACGTCAGTGCTCATCCACAGGTCCCTTCTCGCCGCCACGCTGCTGGCGGCCACGGCGGCCGCGCGCCTGGACGGCCAATCGACCGCCCCCGCGCGCCCCGACAGCACGCCGCGCCCCGCGCCCCCCACCGTGACGGCGGGCGAGGACGGCTTCGGCATTCGCTCCGGCGACGGCGCGTTCACCCTGCGCGTGCGCGGCGGCGTGCAGTATGACGGCCGCTTCTTCGCCGACGACACGGCGGGTGCGGCCGTGAACACGTTCCAGGTGCGCCGCGCGCGCGCCGACTTCCAGGGCAGCCTGTACAGCCGCTACGAGTACCGGCTGTACATGGACGTGGCCACCAGCCAGTTGGAGCTCCTGGACGCCTACGTGGACGCACGGGTGACGCCCGCCCTTCGCCTGCGTGCGGGCAAGTTCAAGATTCCCATGGGACTGGAGCGGCTGCAGACTCCTTGGGTGGTGCTGTTCCCCGAGCGCGGCTACCCCACCGCGCTGGTGCCCAACCGCGACGTCGGCGTGCAGGTGCACGGCGTTCTGCGCGGCGGCGCGCTGGAGTACGCGGCCGGCATCTTCAACGGCGTGACGGACGGCGCCAACCAGGACGTGGACGCCTCCGACGCCAAGGACGTGGTCGGGCGCGTGTTCGTGCACCCGTTCCGCGCGACGCCGGGGCCGCTCAAGGGGCTGGGGCTTGGGATCGCCGCGAGCACCGGCAACCAGCAGGGCACCAACGCCGCGCCACTGCTGCCGTCGTTCCGCACCCCCGGCCGCGAGATCTTCTTCCGCTACCGCACGGACGGCACCGCCGCCAACACGGCGGTCGCGGATGGCGAGCGCACTCGCCTGGCGCCGCAGGGCTACTGGTACTGGGGCCCCGTCGGCGTGCTGGCGGAGTACACCGTCAGCCGCCAGCGCGTGCGCCGCGACGCCACCGCCGCCGAGCTGAAGAGCACGGC
>NZ_DATBNB010000764.1 GCF_036554565.1 Longimicrobium sp.
CCTTCCGGGAGCATCTCCAGCTCCCGCGCGCCGACCAGGCCGCGCGTTTCCTCCGTCTGCGGAACGCAGAGCACCAGGTAGTCGGCGCGGGGGAGCACCCGGTCCAGCGCGCCTTCTCCGGAAAAAACCTCCACCCCCTCGGGTCCCTCCGTACCGCTGCGCCGCGTGGCGAGCGTGGTCATCCCCAAGGCCACGGCGCGCCGTGCCACCGCCCGCCCAATGCCGCCCAGCCCCACGATTCCCACCGTCTGCTCCGCCAGCTCGCGGCCGACCGGGTCCGCGCCTTCGAACGGCTCCTTGTTCCACCGGCGCTCTGCCTGGGCCCGGACGGCGACGTCCAAACCGCGGGCGAAATGGAGGATCATCGCCAGCACCGTATCGGCCATCGGTTCGGCGTAGATGCCGGCCGCGTTCGTCAGCACCACGTCCGACTCCCGCATGGCCGCGTGCAGCGAGGCGCCCACTCCCGCGGATGCGCTGTGCGCCCAGCGGAGCCGGCCCTCGGGCGGCGCCGTTGCTGCCTCGAAGAGCGGCGCCGGCACGCCGAAACCCAGGTAGATCTCGGCCCCGCGCACCGCCTGCAGCGCCTCCGCCGAATCCGCTCCGCCGTCGCCCCGCCCGTCCCCGGGCTCGTCCACGGCGACGACCTCCCACCCGTCCGGCACCTCGGCGCGGATTTCGTCCAGCGCCCAGTCGGGGATGGAGTACAGAGGCCGCTGCTCACGAAGGTGTACGACGAGGCGGCGCGGGTTTGTTTCAGGCACGGCGGATCAGGTGAATTCGGCGTAAACGCAAGGGACGCCGGAACATGGCTCCGGCGTCCATCGGGGTCAACAGAACCAGCACGCTCACGATGTCATCCTGAAGGAGCGGCCACGCCCAACCCGCCCGAACACCAAAGACGGCAGCGACTGAAGGATCCGCCACACACTCCGCGTGATGCCGCCGGGCAGAGGCGGCACCGCCCCTGCTCGGGCGAATGAATTCGCTGCAACAAACACACGATGTCCGCCTGCGCGGACTGCACGCTTTCGTGTGGCTCTGGTCGTCGTGCGCGCCCATGCTCTGGTGCAAGCCCGGCCGCGCCCGCTCTTGGAGGGGTGCACGCCGCGTTCTCGGCGCGCTTCGATCACTGGGTGGCGGATCCCTCGGTCGCTGCGGTCGACGGTGCCGCTCGGCTTGGGCTTGGCCGCTCCGTCGGGATGACAAAGCCGCTCGTGTTCGCTGATTAGTCGAGGCCCAGGACGTCGCGCATGGAGTAGGCGCCGGGCTCGCGGCCGGCGAGCCAGCGGGCGGCGCGCAGGGCGCCTTCGGCGAAGAGGGCGCGGTCCTGGGCCACGTGCCCCAGTTCGATGCGCTCGCGCTCGCCGATGAACATCACCGAGTGCTCGCCCACGATGTCGCCGCCGCGGAGGGCGTGAAAGCCTACCTCGCCCCGCGGCCGCTCGCCCGGGCGCCCGCCGCGGCCATCCACGCGCACTTCGTTCAGCGCCACGCGCCGGCCGAGCGCGACGGACTCGCCCAGGGCGAGCGCGGTGCCGCTGGGCGCATCTACCTTGCGGCGGTGGTGCGCCTCCACGATCTCCACGTCGTAGTCGTCGCCCAGGACGGAGGCCGCGCGCTCGGCGAGGGCGAGAAGCAGGTTCACACCTACGCTGAAGTTGGCCGCCTGCAACACGGGCGACCGCTGGGCCTGCCGCGTGAGCAGCGCCTGCTCCTCCGGCGTCAGCCCCGTGGTGCCGACGACGAGCGCCACGCGGTCCAGCGCGTCGCCATGCATCTGCAGCAACCGCCGCAGCAGCTCGGGCGACGAGAAGTCGATCACCACGTCGGCGTCGCGCATCCACGCGCCGGCCGTCTCGGGCGTCGCCACCACCGGGCACCCGATGTCGCACCCGCTTTCCGGCACCCGTCCTATCCCGCCCACCAGCCGCATCCCGCCATCCTCCGCCATCAGCCGCGCGAGCGTGGTTCCCATCCGCCCCGTCGCGCCGCTGAGCACCACACGCACCGCATCCGCCATCAGCGGCCCTCCAGCAGCCCCAGGCCTCGCATCGCCCCCTCCAGCTCCTTGAGCACCGCGTCGGACGGCGGGACGAGGGGAAGCCGCGGATCGCCCACGTCGAAGCCCAGCATCCCCACGCCCGCCTTCACCGGCATGGGGTTGGATTCGCGGAAGAGCGCCGCGATCAGCGGCAGGAAACGGAGCTGGATGGCGCACGCCTCGGCGGGGTTGCCCTCCAGGAACGCCTTCGCCATCCGCGAGGTGTCGCGCGGGGCCACGTTGGCGAGCACGGAGATCACCCCCTTGCCGCCCAGCGACATCAGCGGCACCACCTGGTCGTCGTTGCCGCTGTACAGGGCAATGCGGTCCGCCACCCGCCGCGCGAGCTCCGCCACCTGGCTGATGTCGCCGCTGGCCTCCTTGACACCCACCAGCCGCTCGTCACCCGCCAGCTCCTCCACCGTCTCCGGCAGCAGGTTGCAGGCGGTGCGGCCGGGAACGTTGTAGGCGATGGTCGGCAGGTCGCCCGCGTCCATCACCTTGCGGAAGTGCGCGGCGATCCCGCGCTGCGGCGGCTTGTTGTACGGCGGCGGGGCCACGAGCAGGCCGTCGGCCCCGGCATCGCGGGCGTTGGCGGCGATGCGCGCCACGACGGCCGTGTCGCTGCCGCCGCAGCCGGCGATCACCGGAATGCGCCGGTCGCCCGCGCGCACCTCGTCCATCACCACTTCCACGGACCGGCGCTGCTCGTCGACGGACATCGCCGTCGCCTCGCCGGTGCTGCCGTTCACGATCAGCGCGTCGGTGCCTTCGCGCAGGTGAAAGCGCACGAGTTCGCGCAGCACGGCCTCGTTCACGGCCCCATCCGCGCCGAAGGGCGTGACCAGCGCCACGCCCGACCCGGTGAACAGGCTTCTTCCGGTGGATTCCGTCATCCGGATGTCAGATGTTGTTGAGGTCCATGATGTCGCCCGGCAGCACGTCGCCCTCGGCATCATCCGGGTCCAGGTCGCGCTCGGTGCTGTCGCGGAAGTCGTCGGCCGCCTCGTCGCCCACGTTGTCGTGGAACGAGCGGAACACGGTGCCGCCGCACTTTGCGCAGGCCATCCCCTCGGCGGGCTGCTCGTTCTCGAAGAAGTAGTCCTTGCCGCACGTTTCGCAAACCAGCGTCAGCACGGTGGTTCCGCGGGGCGTGTCGCCGGCGGGGTTGTCGCGTGGCTGGTCGGTGGCGCCGGCGTACTGGGCAGGGCCGGCGTCGGTGCCGGAATCGTAGCGCCCCTCGGTATTGGTCGGGTTGGAATCGGACATCGTTTCTCCTCGGTGGATATCGGGTCCGGCGCGAGGGTGCACAACGTGTACCGGGCTGGCGCGCTCCCGGCTCGAGCGGGAGAGGCAAGCAGATGGGCTCAGGCAGGATCCGGCGGCGGTGCCGGAAGGAGTTCGTGGACGAACCGCACGGCCTCGGCGATCACCGCGTCCGGATGCTGCACGTGCGGCGCATGCCCGCAATCCGCGATGCGCAGCACGTCGACGGAACCGCCGGACTGGCGCTGGATGGATTCCACCTGCGCCCACGTGCCGTACTCGTCGGCGTCGCCCTGGATGACCAGCGCAGGAATGCGGATGGACGGAAGCAGGGGTTCGATGTTCCACGCGCGGAACTCCGGATCCAGCCACACGCCGTTCCATCCCCCGAACGCCACGTCCACATGCTGGTGATGGCGGGCCAGCCGCTCGCGCAAATCCGTTGACCGATACACATCCCCAATCCGTGCGATGCTCCGGACGCTGACGTCTTCCACGAACACGTGCGGCGCCTCCAGCACCAGCCCGGCGACGAGGGCCGATGGATGGCTCGCCGCATGGATCAGGGCGATGGACGCGCCGTCGCTGTGGCCGAAGAGGACGGCCCGCCGCACGTTCGCTGCACGAAGCACCGCATCCAGCACCTCCGCCTCGCGGTGCATGAAGTCCACGGGCCGCGGCAGCTCGACCGGATCGGACCGGCCGTAGCCCGCACGGGAGTAGACCAGCGCCCCGCATCCCGTCGCCTCCGCCAGCCGCATCGGAAAGTCGCGCCAGGTGGAGACCGATCCCAGTCCCTCGTGCAGGAACACGATCGTGGGCGCCTCGCGCGGCCCCGGGCCGATCCACCGGTACTCCAGCCGCACGCCGCCGATGGTCAGGAACGCCGGACCGGCAGCGTCCATCAGCGGTGCGGCCCCACGTGGGTCTGCGTGCCGGTGAGCGCCGCGTCGGCGTACGAGAGGGGGCGGAAGAGGTAATAGAGCGCCGTCGCGCCGGCGGGGTAGATGACGTACGCCTCGCCGTCGCGCTCCCACACCTCCGTGCGCGATACACGGAATCCCACGTAAGCGACGCAGTAGACGGCGATCACCACCCCCGCGATGATCCACCCGCGCCGTGATCGCGCCATTGCTTGCATCCGCCCCGTCAGCGCAGCCCGACGGCATTCCACACGCGCTCCACGACGGGACCCGCCACTTCGCGGGCACGCCGTGCGCCCTCGGCCAGCACCTCGTCCACGTAGCCGGGACGGGCCAGGATCTCCTCGCGGCGCTGGCGCATGGGTGCGTAGAACTCCCAGATCGCTTCGAACAGCCGCTGCTTGAAGTGCCCGTAGCCCACGCCGCCGGCGCGGAACTCGTCCTTCATCTGCTGCACCTGCTCCGCCGTGGCGAACAGGCGGTACAACGCGACGATGGTGGACGCGTCCGGGTCCTTGGGATCTTCCAGCGGCGTGGAGTCGGTGACGATCTGCATCACCCGCTTCCGCAGCGCCTTTTCGGGCATGAAGATGTCGATGGTGTTGCCGTAGCTCTTGCTCATCTTCTGCCCGTCCAGCCCCGGCACGACCGCGACGTCCTCGGCGATCTGCGGCTCCGGCAGCTTCAGCGTGCCCTCGCCGAACGCCTCGTTGATCTTGACGGCGATGTCGCGCGTGGCCTCCAGGTGCTGCTTCTGGTCCTTGCCGACGGGAACGCGGTCGGCGTCGTATGCCAGGATGTCGGCGGCCTGCAGGATGGGGTAGGTGAACAGCCCCACACCGGCAGGAATGCCGCGCTGCACCTTGTCCTTGTACGCCACCATGCGCTCCATCAGCCCCATCGGCGTGACGGTGGAAAGAATCCACATCAGCTCCGCGTGGTACGTCACGTCCGACTGGCGCCACATGGTCGTGCGCTCGGGGTCCAGCCCGCACGCAAGCAGGTCCACCGCCGCGGTGCGCACGTTCTCGCGCAGCGCGTCGGCGTTCGTGAGCGACGTGAGAGCGTGAAGATCCGCCAGGAACAGGAACACTTCGCCGCGACCCTGCAGGTCCAGGACGGGTTTGATGGCGCCGAAGTAGTTGCCGATGTGAAGGATGCCCGAAGGCTGAAGCCCCGTTAGAATGCGCATTGCTCGCGATCGATTGATGTGCCGGGGCGCGGGGTGCGTCGTTCCATGCCCTGTGCCCCATTCCCTATTCCCTATTCCCTCCCCCAGCACTAACCTGTCCCCTCGCCGTTCCGCAGGCAAGCAACCCGCGCCCCGCATCCCGTGCCCAACACCACGCCCGATCCGCTCGCCGGCCTGCGCGCCGCGCCCGACCCGCGCGACCCCCGTGCGCCCACGCTGCTGCGCCCGTGGGACGGCCAGGAGGCGATGGAGGGCCGCGCGATCGTCGTCGGCGTTCCGTATGACGGCGGCATCCCGTCCCGCCCCGGCGCCCGTTTTGGGCCCAGGGCCATCCGTGAGGCGCTGTCCTCCTTCGGCACGTTCGATGGGGAGCGGCACGTCACACCCGCCATCGACCTGGGCGACGTCTCCGTCCCCACGATGAACGGCGCGGATGCGCACCGGGCGATCGAGGAAGCCGCGCGCCAGGTGTTCGCGTCCGGCGCGCGCCCCGTCTTCCTGGGCGGAGACCACGGGTGTACGGGATCGATCATCCGCGGCCTCGCCGCCGCGCGCCCGGACATCGCGCTGGCCCTGATGACCCTGGACGCGCACCTGGACGTGCGCGAGTACGACGACGAGGCCCACCTTTCCAGCGGCACCCCGTTCCGGCGGGCGCTTGAGACGGGCATCGTGGAAGGTGCGCGCGTGGCGATGATCGGCATCCGCCGGTTCGCCAACTCGCAGTACTACCTGGACTTCGCCGCCGGACGGGGCATCCACCTGACGACGATGGACGAGGTAGAGACGCACGGCGCCACCAAGGTCGCGAAGGCCGCGCTCTACCGCGCCACCAGCGGGGCGAACGCGCTGTACCTGAGCATCGACATGGATGCCTGCGACGCCGCCTTCGCGCCCGGGGTGAGCGCGGCGGGCATCGGCGGGCTGACGGCGCGCGAGATGATCGAGATCGTCCGCACCGCGTGCACCGACCCGCGGCTGATCGGCGCCGACATCATGGAAACGTCGCCGCCGTACGACCAGGACGGGCGCACCGCCAAGCTGGCCGCGCGCCTGCTGCTGGAAATCCTCGCCGCACGCCCCTGACCGGAGCCACGCGACCGCGAAGGCCGGGTGCCCCGCACCGCATTGGTGGAACTGGACGCGCTCCGGCTCTCACCGAGGCGATCCCAAGCGTCGAGCGCGCAAACGTTTGTCGTCCTGAGGCGCAGGCGCGCCGCACCAACCCTCACACGACACCTCGCGCGCCGAAGGATCTACTCTCCCCCAGCACGAAACCCGGGCGCGGCAGCGTCGAAGAACCGCTCGCGCCCAATCCCCAAACGCCGAGTCGCCCCGGCGCCATGAAGGCGACCGGGGCGACTCACTCCCTGCAGCGTGCAACCAGGAGCTTACTGGTTCTGCTGCAGCACCTGCTGGCGGTACTCCTCGCTCGCGAAGATCGCGACCTCCACGCGGCGGTTCTGCGCGCGGCCCGACTCGGTGCTGTTGTCGGCCACCGGCTCCGACTCGCCGCGGCCTTCCACGCGAACGTCACCCGCCGGAATGCCCTGCGCGATCAGGAACTGGCGCGCAGCCTCGGCGCGGCGGTACGACAGGCGCATGTTGTAGTCGTCGGCGCCCTGCGCGTCGGTGTGACCCACGATCAGCACTTCCGTGCCCGGATAGTTGCGCAGGCTCGTGGCCAGGCGGCGCAGGTTCTCGCGGCCCGCGGGCAGCACCTGGTCGCTGTCGAACGGGTACAGCACGCCCGACTCGAAGGTCACCGCGATGCCCTCGCCCACGCGCTCGACCTCCGCGCCCTCGAGCGAGTTGTCCAGCTCCGCCGCCTGGCGGTCCATCCGCCGCCCGATCACCGCGCCCGCCGCGCCGCCCAGCACCGCGCCGATGATGGCGCCGCGGGCCGTGTTGCCCGACTGCCGCCCAATCACCGCGCCGATGGCGCCGCCCGCGCCGGCACCCGCCGCCGCGCCGCGCTCGGTGTTGTTCATCGACGCGCACCCGGCCGACGTGCCCAGTGTGGTCACGGCGAGCGCAACCGTAAGAGAACGCTTGAACTTGGTCATGTCCGTCTCCTCAACGTGTGATTCCAGTCCTGCCACTCGGCCTAGAAGGCGAGCGTGCCATCCCCATTTGCAAGCACGGTGCCCGAAGGGGCTGTCTCCGCGACGTCACCGCGCGAAACGGCGCAGGCACTGGAAAATCCTGCCATCATGAGCCGCCAGCACTCGCAAAGTGGTCCGACCCTTGCGCTGCCGACAGCCGCCCGATCGTCCTCAACATAAGACACCACAACGACTTGGCGACCTCTACAACGACCAGCACGCGCCGGTTGGAAGACGTGCTTGCGCGCGACTTCGAGCTTTCGGAGTTCCGCCCCGGGCAGGAAGAGACGATTCGCGCCGTGCTGGACGGGCGCGACGCGCTTGTCGTGCTGCCCACGGGCGCGGGCAAGTCGCTGATCTACCAGCTTCCGGCGCTGATGCTGCCCGGGCTCACCATCGTGGTCAGCCCGCTGATCGCGCTGATGAAGGACCAGACGGACAAGCTCGACGAACTGGGTGTGGACGCGTGGACCATCAACTCGGCGCAGTCCACGGCGGACAAGCGGGCGGCGGAGGCGGCGGTGGAGGGCGGCGAGGGGAAGATCCTGTACCTGACACCCGAGCGCTTTCGCGACCGCGAGTTCTTCGAAGTGCTGATGGAGCGCGAGATCTCGCTGTTCGTGGTGGACGAGGCGCACTGCGTCAGCCAGTGGGGGCACGACTTCCGGCCGGACTACATGATGCTGGGCGCCATCGCCGAGCGCCTGGGCCGCCCGCCGGTGATGGCGCTGACCGCCACCGCGTCGCCGGAGGTGCGCGACGACATCGCGCGGCAGCTGAAGATGCGCGACCCGTTCACCTGGGTGGGCGAGCTGATGCGCCCCAACCTGTTCCTGGAAGTGCAGCCGACCGTCAACGAGTCGGAAAAGGACGCCGCGCTGGAGCAGATCCTCCGGCGGGCCGAGGGAACGGGGATCGTCTACGTGGCGACGGTCAAGGAGGCCGAGCGCATCTACGAGGAGTTCGGCCGCAAGCACGACCTGGCGCTGTACCACGGCAAGCTGGGCGCAAAGGAGCGCCACGAGGCGCAGGACCGCTTCATGGGCGGCCAGGTGAAGGCGGTGGTGGCGACGAACGCCTTCGGGCTGGGCATCGACAAGCGCGACATTCGCTTCATCGTGCACTACCACTTCACCGGCTCCATCGAATCGTACTACCAGGAAGCCGGGCGGGCCGGGCGCGACGGCCAGCCCTCGCGCTGCGTGATCCTGTATCGCGAAGAAGACAAGGGCGTGCAGGGCTACTTCCTGGGCGGCAAGTATCCCGACCTGGACGAGGCCATCTCGGTGGCGCGCATCGTCAACCGCATGCCGATGGAGGAAAAGCGCCCGCTGGACGAGATCGCGGAAATGGCCGAGGTGGCGCGTCGCAAGGCGCGCATCGTCCTTACGCTGCTCAAGCGGCACGGGATGATGCGCGAGCACCGCGGCGGCGTGTGGGAGCGCCTGGTGCCCGACGTGGCCGCGGCCGACCTCAGCCAGGAGCTGCTGGACTACGAGCAGCGGCGCGAGACGGACCGCAAGAAGCTGGAGCAGATGGTACGGTACTGCCGCACGGCGCATTGCCGCACGAAGATGATCCTGGACTACTTCGGCGAGGAGCGTGCGGACGACTGGACGTGCGGGCACTGCGACAACGATGCGCTTGGCAAGGCGAACGGCACGTCCGCCAAGCGCGAGGCAACGCCCGAGGGCTTCGACTTTTCCGACATCTCTACGCCGGAACCCGCGGAGGAGATGCTCGGACCGGGAGACGAGGTACGCCACGACACGTACGGCGAGGGCCTGGTCCTGGCGCTCTCAGGCGAAAAGGCCGAGGTGGACTTCGCCGGCCACGGCACGCGGATGATCCGGCTCGACTTCCTCACCCGCATCGAGTAAAAGCCATTCTCACGCGGAGGCGCGGAGGCCGCGGAGAACTGCGGAGGGCGTCCGCCGTTCCTCTGCGTTCTCCGCGTCCTCTGTGTGATCAGGAGGCGGGCGCGTCAGTCCCCGGTCAGCTCGCGCCCGATCCGCCGCACCTCGTCCACCAGCACGTCGAAGTCGTCGCGGCGGCTCCGATGGTTCACGATGGCGGCACGGATGGCGTAACGGCCCCGCACCATCGTGCCGGACGGCACCGCGATCCCGTCCTCCTGCAACCGCAGCAGGATCTCCTGATTCACCCCGTTGCGCTCCGCCTCCGGCACGCCGGCGGGCGCATAGCGAAAACAGACCACGTTCAGCTGCACCGGCATCAGCAGCTCCAGTTCCGGAGTTGACTCCACCCGCGCCGCAAGGTAACGCGCCTGCGCCACGTTCTGCTCCACCAGGCGCACGATGGCGTCTACGCCGTGGGCCTTGAAGCTCATCCACACTTTGAGCGCCTTGAAGCTGCGCGTCAGGTCGATGCCGCGGTCCGCGAACGGCAGCCCGCCCGCGATCACACCGCGGTCCGTCTGCGTCAGGTACGGCGCCGTGGTGGCGAATGCGGACCGGTGCATCTCCGCGTCCCGCACCAGGATGCAGGCGCATTCGAACGGCAGGTACCCCCATTTGTGCAGGTCGAAGCCGAGTGAATCTGCCCGCTGCATGCCCGCCACCCGCGGCCGAAGGGCATCGGAGGTGTACGCCCACGCGCCGAACGCGCCATCCACGTGGAACCACAGCCCTTCGTCCCGGCAGAAGTCCGCCAGCGCGGCCAAGTCATCCGAGGCACCGGTGTTCACCGAACCCGCCGTGCCAATCACGCAGATGGGGTGATGCCCCGCGGCGCGGTCCCCGGCCACGGCGGCGGCCAATGCATCCAGGTCGATACGATCGAGATCGTCCACCGGAACCGAGCGGAGGGCGCGGCGGCCCAATCCCATCAGCTCCACTGCCTTACGTGCCCATCCGTGGGTTTCTGACGAGCCATACACCCGCAGTTGCGGACCGCCCTGCACGCCGTCCTCCCGGACATCCCACCCGGCGCGCGCCTGCCGCGCGACGGCAAGGCCCAGCAGGTTGGCCATCGTGCCGCCGGCGACGAGGACGCCGCCCGCGTCGACGGGAAAGCCCATCAACTGGGCGAGCCAACGGACGACCTGGTGCTCCACCAGGGCGGGGGCCTGGTTGAAGCCAGCCATGTGCGGGTTCATGGCCGCGGCCAGCATCTCGGACATCATTGCCAGCGGTGTGCCCGTTCCGTGCACCCAGCCCCAGAAGCGCGGGTGCAGGTTGCCGCTGGGGTACGGCAGGATGCGTTCGCGGAACTGGTCGTACACGGCCTGGCAGCCTTCCCCACCGTGCGGCAGCGGCTCGTCGAACCCGGCGCGAACGCTCTCTGGCATCGCCTGCCAGGGCGTGCGCCCGCGCAGTGTTGAAAGATGTTCTACGGTGTCGTCCACCATCCGGTGCGCCAGCTCGCGGAACTCGCCCCAATCCGCCGGATCCAGCGTTTCCTCCTCGCCGTGCATCATGATCTTTCCGAAGGCAACGTGCCCGCGAACGGGCGTGATTCCAGCGCCAGGAGCAGGCGCTTGGCAAGCAAGCCGCCCGCATACCCCGTCAGACTGCCGTCCGCGCCCACCACGCGGTGGCAGGGAATGACGATGGGAATGGGGTTCGTGGCGTTCGCCCGGCCGACGGCGCGCGCGCTCCCCGCGCGCCCCAAACGCGACGCCAGTTCGCCGTACCCCGCCGTTTCCCCAAAGCCGATGCCGCGCAGCTCCCGCCACACCTGCTGCTGAAACGCCGATCCCGCCGGCGCGAGCGGAAGATCGAACTCGCTCCGCTCACCCGCGAAGTACTCCCGCACCTGGGCCGCCACCGGCGCGCACCGTTCCGCGCTCCACGCTGCATCCGCGGGCGCGGCCTGGTGCGCGAACAGCAGGTGAGTGAGCGCGCCGCTTTCGTCGACGACGGCGGTGAGCGGGCCTACGGGCGTGTCGATGGACGATGCGTACGTGGTCATTGCGGGTCTCCCAGGCTGGCCCAGAGGTGAAAGGTCGCGAGGCTGCGGAAGGGGGCGAAGGGCGCCATGAGCTCCTCCATCTCCGCCCCGCCCGGCCGATGATCGAGGGAAAAGAAGCGGGTCAGGGCGGCGGAAAGGCCCGCGTCCCCCACCGCCACGCAGTCCGCGAAGCCGAAGCCGCGCATCATCAGGTAGCGCACGGACCAGGGCCCCAGCCCGCGGACATCCAGCAGGCGCCGCTCCAGCGTGGTCGCCATCTCGCGCTCCGCGCCTTCCAGGCGCAGCCCGCCCCCGGCGATCAGCCGCGCCGTGTCGATCACGTACTCCGCCTTGCGACGCGAGAAGCGGCGGGCGGTCAGGTCAGCGTAGTCCAGCTGGGCGACGGCTTCGGGCGTGGGATGCGCGCGGAGACCGGTACCCACCGGCGTGCCGGCCAGCTCGGCGACCACGGTCCGCAGCGCATAGGCGAACGGCAGGTTCACCTGCTGCCCGACGATGGTCCACACCAGGCACTCCCACGCATCCGCCGCCTGCGGAATGCGCAGCCCGCGCCGCCCCTCGACCAGCCGCGCCAGGTCCGCCCGGCGCGCCACCAGCCGCTCGAAGCCGGACGGATCGCCCGCAAGCCCGAGCAGCCGGACCGCAGCCGCATGAGCCGCCCGCATCTCCCCCGCCCCGGGTCGGTCGAGCCCGTCGACCCGGCACCGCACCACGTCATCGCCGAACCGCAGGTGCAGGAGGACGGGCGCATCGCCCAGCACCAATCCCTTCACGAGTCCGTCGCCCTCCACCCGCTCCAGCACGCTGTCCGGATCGCGCCCATGCGACCGCAGCACCACGTCGGTGCGGAACCCAGGCGGCAGCGCGATCGAGAACTCCGCCGACGAGCCGAGCGCACGGTAGTCGCCCGGCGTAAGCCCCGTCTGCCGGCGGAAGTTCTCGTGGAAGGCGGACAGGCTCTCGAACCCCGCCATGTACGCCGCGTCGCTGATGGACCGCCCGTCCGCCAGGGCGCCGCACGCGGCATCCACCCGTTCGCGGGCCAGGAACGCGGCCGGGCTCAGGTGAAAGTGCCTGCGGAACAGCGCGTTCAGCTTGGTCGCGCCGATGCCGGACGCGGAGACGAGCGCCGCCGCGTCCGCGAAGTCCCCCGGGCGGCGCCGGAGGTCGGCGGCGAGCGTTTCCAGCAGGTGCAGGTCCGGATCGTAGTGGTCGTAGAAGTTGTCGGGCCTGCAGCGGCGGCACGGGCGCAGGCCGGCGGAGCGCGCCTCGTCCAGCGTGTTGAAGAAGCGCACGTTCTGCGGCAGCGGCTTGCGCGCGGTGCACGACGGAAGGCAGTAGATGCCCGTCGTCAGCACGCCGGTGATGAACCGGCCGTTGCTGTCGTGGTCGCGAGCGTAGAACCGCTCCAGCATGTCCTCGTGCGTCATGATCATGGCAGGATGATACACCGCCCCGCGCGATCCGTCGTCCGGATCTCGCCGTTGGAATTCGGGATTGGTGGGTTCACCGGCGCACATTCACGAGCGCATCGCGGCAAGGGTACTGTGCGAACCCCCAACCCGATCTCCGGCGGTTAAAACCGCAGCTGGAAAGTCACGAAGTCCGCCTGCGCGGACTGGGCGGGACAATTTTGTGCGCGCCCCAAACAGCCGGAGCGCGCTCGAATTCTCCCCCTCTCCCGCTTGCGGGAGAGGGGGCCGGGGGCAGAGGGCAGCCGGGGACTGCACGCCCCCTATCGAAACGCTTCAATTCCCGCCAAGGGTCCCGGCCGGCCCCAAACACCTGCAGCAGCCGCGCTCACGAAACTGGCTCCCTTCCCCCGCGCAGTTTGCGGGGGACGGGTTGGGGATGGGGGGCGCCCGAGGATTGAGCCCGATCCAGCTAATCCGGCTCAGCCCGAAGGACGCCGATTCTATTCAGCCTACCGTGCCCCCGCCCGCCGCAGCGCCCGCCCCGGCCGCTCGCCCGTCACGGCGCCACCACGAACCACGGGCACGCCGTTCACGATCACGTGCACGATCCCCACGCTCGTCTGCACCGGAACCTCGAACGTCGCGCGGTCGCAGACGGTGTTGGGATCGAAGATGGTCAGGTCCGCGAACATCCCCTCCTTCAGCACCCCGCGGTCATCCAGCCCCACGCGCGCCGCCGGGAGCGAGGTGAAGCGGCGGATCGCGTCCGGCAGCGTGATCACGTTCCGCTCGCGCACGTACCGGCAGAGGATGCGAGGGAACGAGCCGTACGCACGCGGATGCGGCTTGCCAGTCACCGTGCTGTCCGCGGCCCGCGCACCCGCGTCGATCCCCACCATCATCCACGGCTGGCGCATTCCATACTCGATGTCCTCCTCGGACATCGAAAAGTAGATCGCCGACGTGTTCGCCCGGTCCGCCAGGAGGATGTCGAACAGCGCGTCCACCACCTCCTGCCCGCGCGCCTCCGCCACCTCGCTCAGCCGCATCCCCTGGTAGCGCCGCAGGCTGTCGGTGCTCACCCCCGCGATCATCACTCCCGACGGCCCGCCCGCGGAGGTGCCGATACGCCAGTCGGTGCCGCCGCCGGTCAGCTCTTCGCGCAGACGGGCACGGGTCGTGGGATCGGCCAGGCGGGCCAGCAGCGAGTCGGTGCCGCCCGCGTGCGCCCAGTTGGGGATGGTGGCGTCCAGGCCGGTGCCGCTGGCGGGGTACGGATACTGGTCCGCCGTCACGTCTACGCCGCGGGCGCGGGCCGCCTCGATGGCCGCCACGGCCGGCACCATCTTCCCCCAGTTCGCCCGGCCAGACGCCTTCAGGTGATGGATCTGCACCCAGTTGCCGCCCTCCTCGCCGATGCGGATGGCCTCGTTCACCGCCTCCACCAGGCGATCGCCTTCCGAGCGGATGTGCGACGCGTACCCGCCGCCATACCGCGCCGCCACCTTGTTCAGCTCGATCACCTCCTCCGTGGTCGCGAACGAGGCGGGCGTGTAGATCAGCCCGGACGAGAGCCCCATGGCGCCGTCCTCCATCGCGGCTGCGACATGCGCGCGCATGGTGTCCAGCTCCGCCGCGGTCGGCGCCCGGTTCGCGTCCCCCATCGCGTAGCGCCGCACCGAGCCCACGGTGACGAACGTCCCCAGGTTGATGGCCGGGCGTGCCTGCTCCAGCGCGGCGAAGTAGCCGTCCAGGTCGCTCCAGGGCACCGAGTCGCGCCCCAGCTCGCGAAGCGTGTTGGCGTTCACCGGGACCACGCTGGTCACCTCGCCCGTAATTTCGCTGGTGATCCCCTGCATGATCTTGCTGATGGCGCGCCCATCGCGAAGCAGGGGGTACTCGCTGTGCCCCAGCATGTCGATCCACCCGGGCGAGACGACGAGCCCAGTGGCGTCGATGGTGTCGCGCGCCTGCGCCGCTCGCAGCTGCCCCACCGCCGCGATGCGGTCGCCCCGCAGCGCCACGTCGCCCCGGTACCACGGACTTCCCGTGCCGTCGACGATCAACCCGTTGCGGATCAGCACGTCGTAGGGCGCCGCGGCGCTCGGCCCGGGAGCCGCAACGGGCGCCGTCCCGGTGCAGGCGGAAACGGCGGCGGCGAGCGCGGCCAGCAGGAGCGAACGTTGCTGTATCTTCATGGCACGCGGTAAGATGGAAGACAGGCACGACGGTGTGGCGCGTCCGTGCCGTGGCGGGTACTGGACGCTCTTGACAGCAACAGCAGAACCGTGCACCGTTGGGGGTAACCTGTGGACGAGCAAGGGAAAAAGAAAGTGATCGCTGCCCCCACACGCGCCCGCATGGCACCCCAGATGTCGTTCGGGATCCGCCGCCACGTTCCCCAGGAAAACTACGGGTGCTTCCTGGCGCGCGAGGCACCAGAATTCCTCGCATGGCTGATCAAGGAAGGCGAGGAAGCTCGCCGCATCTTTGGCGATCCGCTCCCCGTACCGCGCCACACCAAGATTTCGCTCTTTCTCCAACCCCGCTGATGCGTGTTCCACCAACTGCGCCGCCACCCGCACGAGCCAGCCGCGAACGGAAGGCGATTCTGCTTGACGCGTTTCGCCGGGACCTCACGTTCTGGATCGGAAGCGAGCCGCGGGTTGCGCTCCGTGTCATGCGCCTGATCGATGATGTCCTACGCGAGCCGTACTCCGGAATCGGCAAGCCCGAGCCTCTGAAGTATGGGTCCGGCTGGTCACGAAGAATCGCCGAGGAGCATCGAATGGTGTACGAACTGACAAGCGCCGGACCCGAGTTCCTTACCGCACGGTACCACTACCATCGCTGACCGTATCCACGAGAGCAGAGAAAACGGCCCCGGGCATCGCTGCCCGGGGCCGTTCTCCATCACTTCACCACCGGCGATCAGGCCTGGATGACGGCCGTCTCGCTGGCCGCCACCACCTCGGGCGCAACCGGGGCGCCCGCCTGCGCGTCGTCAGCGCCGAACGACACGTCCTCGTACCGGTAGATGCCGGTACCGGCCGGGATCAGGTGGCCGATGATGATGTTCTCCTTCAGCCCCTGCAGGTCGTCGCGCGCGCCGCGGATGGCGGCGTCGGTCAGCACCCGCGTGGTCTCCTGGAACGAAGCCGCCGAGATGAACGACTGCGTGGTCAGCGACGCCTTGGTGATGCCCAGCAACAGCGGCTCCGACGTGGCCGGCGTGCCCCCGCTGGTCATGACCTTGGTGTTGGTGTCGACGAACTCGGTGCGGTCCACCGTTTCGCCTTCCAGGAACTCGGTGGTGCCGGGCTCCAGGATACGCACCTTCTGCAGCATCTGGCGCACGATTACGCCGATGTGCTTGTCGTTGATCTTCACGCCCTGCAGGCGATACACCTCCTGCACCTCGTTCAGCAGGTACTCCTGCACGGCCTGCGGCCCCTTGATCCGCAGGATGTCGTGCGGGTTCACCGGCCCCTCCGACAGGCGGTCGCCGGCGCGCACCGAGTCGCCCTCGTGCACGCGCAGGTGCTTGCCCACCGGCACCTCGTACACCCGCTCGTTCCCCGTCTCCGGGATCACCAGCACCTCGCGCTTGCCGCGCTTGATGTCGCCGAAGCGCACGGTGCCGTCCACCTCGGTGATCACCGCCGGGTCCTTGGGCTTGCGCGCCTCGAACAGCTCGGCGATGCGCGGCAGGCCGCCGGTGATGTCGCGGGTCTTGTACGCCTCGCGGGCCAGCTTGGCCAGCGCGGCACCCGGCTGAATGACCTCGCCGTCGCGCACCGTGAGCTGCGCGCCCACGGGCACGATGAACTCGCGCACCTTCACGCCGTTGGGGTCGATGATCTCGATCATCGGGTGCAGCTTCTTGCTGCGGTCCTCGATGATCACCATCTGTCGGCGCCCGGTGGACTCGTCGAGCTCCTCGCGCACCGACTCGTCCTCGACGATGTCGATGAAACGCAGGGTGCCGCCGAAGTCCGCCACGATGGGCTCGGAGTACGGGTCCCACGCGAACAGCGTGTCGCCCACGGCCACCTTCTGGCTGTCCTCCACCGAAATGGTTGCGCCGTACGGCACCGCCAGCCGGCTGCGGATGGCCCCCTCGGCCGACCGCATGATGATCTCGCCTTCGCGGCTGGTGACGATGCGCGCGCCCTCGGGCGTCGTCACCGTGACGATGCGCTCGAACTGGGCCACGCCCTCGACCTTGCTCTTGCGCCCGGTGGTGGCCGCGATGCGGGCCGCCGTGCCGCCGATGTGGAAGGTGCGCAGCGTCAGCTGCGTGCCCGGCTCGCCGATGGACTGCGCGGCCAGGATGCCCACCGCCTCGCCCGGGTCCACGATGCCCATCGTGGCCAGGTTGCGGCCGTAGCACTTCACGCACAGCCCGCGGCGGCTTTCGCAGGTGAGCACGCTGCGGATCTTCACCGACTGGATGCCCACCAGCTCGATCTCGTCCGCCGCGTCCTCGTCGATCAGCTCGCCCGCGGCCACCAGCAGGTCGCCGTCGATCGGGTCGTAGATGTCGTCGTTGGCCACCGAACCGACGATGCGGTCCTTCAGCGGCTCCACCACGTCCTCGCCCTCCTTGAGCGCCGCCACCTCGAGCCCAAGGACCGTGCCGCAGTCCTCTTCGCTGATGGTGACGTCCTGGGCCACGTCCACCAGGCGGCGGGTCAGGTATCCCGCGTCCGCCGTCTTCAGCGCCGTGTCGGCCAGGCCCTTGCGGGCGCCGTGCGTGGAGATGAAGTACTCCAGCACCGTAAGGCCCTCGCGGAAGTTCGACTTGATCGGCGACTCGATGATTTCCCCGATGCCGCCCGTGAGCTTCTTCTGCGGCTTGGCCATCAGGCCGCGCATGCCGGCCAGCTGGCGCATCTGGTCACGCGAGCCGCGGGCGCCCGAGTTCATCATCATGAACACCGGGTTGAAGCCGCCGCGGTCCGCCGCCAGGCGGTTCACCATGGCGTCGGCCACGTCGTTGTTGGCGTGCGTCCAGGTGTCGATGACCTTGTTGTACCGCTCGCCGTTGCTGATGACGCCGTTGTTGTACGCGCGGGTGAAGCGGGCCACATCGTCCTCGGCCTCGCGAAGGATCTCGTCCTTCTCGCCGGGGATCTTCATGTCCTCGATGCCCACCGACACGCCGGCCAGCGTGGCGTAGCGGAAGCCGAAGGCCTTCAGGTTGTCCAGGAACACCACCGTCGTCGCCAGCCCCACCGTCCGGTAGGCGCTGAAGATGATGTCGCCCTGCTCCTTCTTGCCCATCGTCTTGTTCCAGTAGCCCATCGCGGGCGGAACCGACGAGTTGAAAATGATGCGCCCGGGGGTGGTGGGCACCCACTCCTTGACCATCCCCTCGCCCGGCTCCTTCTCGGACTCGGGGCGCGGGTCGGTGAAGAAGTACACCGTCGAGTGATAGCCCACGCGGCGGTGCGCCAGCGCCATTTCCACCTCGGCCACCGAGCCGAAGCGCGGCAGCACCACCGACTGGTCGCGCTCGGCCGGCGGCTTGGCGATCTCGGCCTGGTCCGCCACCACCTTGTCGCGGAAGTCGGCCTGGTCCTTGGTCAGCCAGTAGCACCCGATCACGATGTCCTGCGACGGCGCCGCCACCGGCCGCCCGTTGCTGGGCAGCAGGATATTGTTCGACGACAGCATCAGTACGCGGGCCTCGAGCTGCGCCTCGAACGAAAGCGGCACGTGCACCGCCATCTGGTCGCCGTCGAAGTCGGCGTTGAAGGCCGCGCAGACGAGCGGGTGAATGCGGATGGCCTTGCCCTCCACCAGCACCGGCTCGAACGCCTGAATGCCCAGGCGGTGCAGCGTGGGCGCGCGGTTCAGCAGCACGGGGTGGTCGCGGATGATGTCCTCGAGCACCTCGTACACCCGCGGGTCGTCGCGCTCCACGATCTTCTTGGCGCGCTTTACCGTCTCGGCCTCGCCGCG
>NZ_DATBNB010000765.1 GCF_036554565.1 Longimicrobium sp.
GCCTGGTGGAGCGCGAGCGGGTGGTGGACGTGCACGCGCTGGCGGACGAGATCGCGGATGCCACGCTCGTGCACGCGGTCCCCGCGCTGATGCGGCAGCTGGTCCAGGTGGAGCGCGAGACCCCCCGGCTGGCCCGGCTGCGGCGCGCGTTCGTAGGCGGCGACCGGGTGCCGGCCGACCTGCTGTCGGAGATGCGCGAGACGTTTTCCGGGGCGGAGACGCACGTCCTGTACGGCCCCACCGAGGGGACCATCCTGGCCTCCACGCACCCGGTGCCGGCGGATGGCATCGTCCAGGGGCACCCGATCGGCCGTCCCCTCGGGAACGTGCGCCTGTACGTCTGCGACGCGCTCGGGAGCCCGCAGCCGGCGGGCGTGCCGGGCGAGCTCCTGATCGGCGGGGCGGGGGTGGCGCGCGGCTACCTGGGCCGCGCCGCGACGACCGCCGAGCGCTTCGTCCCCGACCCGTTCTCGGCGGAGGCAGGCGGGCGGCTGTACCGGACGGGCGACCGTGCGCGCTGGCGGGCGGACGGAACGCTGGAGTTCCTGGGGCGGGTGGATTTCCAGGTGAAGGTGCGCGGCTTCCGCATCGAGCTCGGCGAGATCGAGGCGGTGCTGCGCCAGCACGAGAGTGTCACCGACTGCGTGGTCGTGGCGCGCGCCGACGTGCCGGGCGACCAGCGGCTGGTGGCGTACGTGGCGGGTAGTGTGGAGGCGGACGAGCTGCGCGAGCACCTGCGGCGCAGCCTGCCGGAGTACATGGTGCCGGCCGCGTTCGTGGTGCTGGAGGCGCTGCCGCTCACTTCGAATGGAAAGCTGGACCGCAATGCGCTGCCCGCGCCGGAGGGCGATGCCTACGCGCGGGGGAGCTACGAGGCACCGCTGGGGGAGGTAGAGGCGGCGCTGGCCGGGATCTGGGCCGAGGTGCTCGGGGTGGACCGGGTCAGTCGCTGGGACCACTTCTTCGAGCTGGGCGGGCACTCGCTCCTGGCGATCCGGCTGATCGAGCGGATGCGGCGGGTGGGGCTGTACATGGAAGTGCGGGCACTGTTCACCACGCCGGTGCTTGCAGAGCTGGCCCTGGCCGTCGGCGGAGCGTCTCTGGAGGTGGAGGTCCCCGCGAACGCGATTCCGGAGGGCGCCGCGTCCATCACGCCGGGAATGCTTCCGCTGGTGGAGCTGAGCCAGCCCGAGATCGACCGGATCGTGGCGGGGGTGCCGGGCGGAGCCGCGAACGTGCAGGACATCTACCCGCTGGCCCCGCTGCAGGAGGGGATCCTCTTCCATCACCTGATGTCCGAGGAGGGGGACCCGTACCTGACGTCGAGCATGACCGAGTTCGACACCCGCGCCAGCCTGGAGCAGCACCTTGCGGCACTGCAGGCGGTGATCGACCGCCACGACGTCCTGCGCACGGCCGTGGCCTGGGAGGGGCTGCGCGAGCCCGTGCAGATCGTCTGGCGGAACGCGCCGCTGCCGGCGGAGGAGGTGCAGCTGGATGCGGCTGCCGGGGCGGCCGGGCAGCTGTGGCGGCTTTACGGCCCCCGGGAGTACCGGATGGACCTGACGCGGGCGCCACTGCTGCGGGCGTGCATCGCCGAGGACCGCACGCGTGGCCGGTGGCTGCTGCTGATGCTCACCCACCACCTGACAGGCGACCACGAGTCGCTGGCGGTGCAGCGAGACGAGATCGCGGCGCACCTGATGGGCCGCGAGTCGGAGCTGCCGGCGCCGCTGCCGTTCCGCAACTACGTGGCGCAGGCACGCCTGGGGGTGACCCGGGAAGAGCACGAGCGGTTCTTCCGGGGGATGCTGCAGGACGTGGAGGAGCCGACGGCGCCGTACGGGCTGCTGGACGTGTGGGGCGAGGGACGTGGGATCGGGGAGGCGTCGCTTTCGGTGGCGCCCGACGTAAGCGCGCGGCTGCGCCGCCGGGCGCGGGCGCTGGGGGTGAGCGCGGCCAGCCTGTGCCACCTGGCGTGGGCGCAGGTGCTGGCGCGGGTATCGGGCCGGAGCGACGTGGTGTTCGGAACGCTGCTCTTCGGCCGCATGCAGGGCGGCGAGGGTGCGGAGCGGGTGGTGGGCCCGCTCATCAACACGCTGCCAGTGCGGATCGGGG
>NZ_DATBNB010000766.1 GCF_036554565.1 Longimicrobium sp.
CGCCTCGGCTGCGCCGGCCGACAGGAACTCAAACGGCTCCTGCAAAACCGGCGTCAGCCCTGCCCGACTGCAGGTCTCGACTGCCGCCTGGCGATACTCCTGCAGGTCGATGCTGGTGCTGCCGATGAACGCCGTCATCCCGCGCTCCTCGGGAACAGCCGGCGCGGCGGCACGTTCCAGGCTCTCCGGCTGGACGATGAAGATGCGAGAGGGGTCCACCCCCGGCCCAGCGATGATGCGGGGCGTTTCCTCCTCGCCCGGATACTCCAACGCCAGTGAAACGCACGCCTGGTCAAACGCAGCCTGCACGGCGTTCCCGAACGCCAGGGCACGGTAGAAGGCCGCTCCGAAGGTGATCGCGGCGCCGTCCGAGATCTTCGCCCCGGTGCCGATGGCACACCCGACCGTTTCGGCGATTACTTTCGCTTGGGGAGAGGTGAAACAGGCGTTCAGGACCACCACGCGGATATCGCCCCGAAACACCTTGAATAGCCGCTGGAGCGCCTCCGTCCCCACGGGATGGGGCTCGCCGTTCCTGCCTACCAGCACCAACCCCTCGGTCCCCCCGTGCCCGCTGAAGTGTACCACCTGGGGACGCTTCTCGCTCAATGCCTGGATCAGGTCGTCCGGCCGCGCAGCCAGGCGAAGGTCGAACACCAATGAGTCGCGGTACTCCGCCGCGCGCACCTTCTCGAGGGTGCGCCGGACGTCCTCGTCCAATTGCAGCCTGGAAACCCGGCTTGGCGGCGTGGAAAACGGGTCAGCGGCGAAGAAGAGAACAGTGGCCTTGCGCATCAAATCCGTCCGTGAAAGTCGATTCTGCCATCAACGAACGCGGGCATCGGACCGGCTGTATAAAAAGCTGCGTCGACATCGCCGTGCGCTAGCATCCGCCCCAAGTAGGCAATCCGCCATAGGGCGATGCGCGTTGTTACTTTGCCGGCGTGTGGGCTACCCAGCATCTCCAGCAGCACCAGAGCAGGCGTTGCGGCCTCTGCCGCCGCTCCAGGGCCGCTGACGCGGGCCAGGGTGACGCTCCGGTTATAGATCCGGATCGCCTGGCCGTGTACGTCCCCAGTTTCTCTCGCGGCCGCGATGGACTGCTGGTAGAGCACGAGCGCACGCTCGTGCTCGCCGGCATGGTCGTGGACGGAGGCCAGGTTGGCGAGTGCGTCCCCTTCGACATCGCGACTACCCGTCTGGCGCGCAATGCGCAGTTGCTCGTGGAACAGGTCCAAGGCACGCGGTCGATCGCCCAGGTGCTCGTAGGCCAGCCCCAGATTCCCCAGCCGCACCGCCTGGCCCCCCAGATCACCGATCGCGCGGCTCTCGCGGAGCGACTCCTCGTACAACTCCACGGCGCTGGGATAATCCTGGCGGAGATCACAGAGGACGCCAAGGCAGCCCAGGGCATTCGCCGCTCCCACCCGATCACCCTCTTCGCGCGAGATGCGCAACTGCTCGCGCAGCACGCGCTCCGCGTCGTCGATGCGCAGAAGGTCGGTGTAGATCAGCCCCAGGTTCCCGAGCGCTTCCGCTTCGCCCCGCCGCAACCCCAGCGCGCGAAACTCGTCCACCGACGCCTCGTACCCTGCTATCGCACCGGCGAAGTCGCCGCGCCGATAGTGAACGGACGCCATGTTCATGCGGCTGGCCGCCCGCCCGCGATGCCTGCCAGTTTGAACATCAATACGCAGCGCCTGCTCGTGGCATTCCAAGGCCTCATCCAGCTGGCCGAGAGATGCGTAAGCCAGGCCGAGGTTGCCGAGATGCACGCCCTGCGCGTGCAGGTCGCCAAGTGAGCGCGCCGCCTCTACCGCAGCGCGTAACAGATGCACGCGCTCCTGATTGCTGAGTCGGAAGTCGAGGACGTGCATCCCGCCGCCCATGAAGGCGCTGCAGACCCGGGCCGCTTCGCGGTCCCGCGGCCATCGCTTCACAGCCCAGGCAATTCCGTCACTGACGTTCTGCGCGTCGAGATCGTACTTCGCCAGCGCCGCCGCCGCCGACTCGCCGCCCTGGAAATAGAGCTCCTGCACCTGCTCCAGAAAGCCGGAATAGAAAGCCGCGTGCCGTCGCTTTGCGTGAGAAAAGGTAGCCAGAACAGGCCTCCTTGCGGATGTCACCGTGCAAGGTAGCGTTCGGCCGCAGCATATCCAAGATCGCTGCTACTAGAAGGCGATCTCCTCAGCCGGAGTGCCGGGCCCAGAGATAAACCGACTCCGGCAGGTTACGCGAGTTCGGCCACCATACCAGTGTTGAGCCGTTCCAGCAGCCACTCGTAGAGCCATTCACGCGCCGCCCGTTGAACGTCGCCATCCGATTCCCGTACGTACAACAAGCGCTGAAGCTGAACGACGTGCTCCGGAGTGGCAGACAAGCCGCTGGTCGCGAACTGCAGGGCCTGGTGTGACTCAGGGAAGTCGTCGCTCGCGATCTGCAGCATCGCGTGGAGGGCCGTGGCAGAGTTCCGTTGCTTACCCAGCAGCCGGATTGCGACGGGCCGCAGCGGGTCACTGGGCCCGTGAAGCAGGGAGACCAACGCCTGCACAAGCGCCTCAGAAGGCTGCCATTCATTCAGGAGGTGCCCGATTTGCTCCTGTAACCATTCGTCGCCAGCCTCCAGCAGGGCCACAAGCGCTCGAACCGACACCTCCTCGGATGGATTCCAATCCCTGAGCACCCCGGCCGCCGCGGCGCGCACCCGCAGGTCCCCCTTACCCACTGACGCGAGGAGCGCCTGGACCAATCCCTCGGTCGGTTGAAGTTGCCGCAGCAACTCGTGTGCACGGAAGCGGACATCCATGTCCTCCGTCTCGCATAGACCCATGAGAGGCGCAAGGACGCTTTCGCCGGAAGCGCCGAGATTCAGCAGCAGACGCACAGCCTCGACCTGAACATCCGGGATCTCCACCTCCAGGAGGCATTGGAGCGCCTCCGTCAGCGGGCCGTAGTTTCGATCGTGAACGCTCAGCAGGGCCGCGGCCTGGAGACGCAGGCGAGGCTCTCCTTCGTGCAGCAGGCTTCTCAAGTCCTCGCGCAAGAACGGGGTTGGCGCGGTTTCCTCGAGCAGATCCGCGGCAGCGGACCGAATCTCCGCGTCCCCATCCCGCAATAGCCGCAGGAGCGCCGCCTCCAGTTCGTTTCCGCTGCCGCCGAGTTCCCGCAGCAGCCGCGCGACCTCCAGCGCGTGCGCCCCCTTGGTCGTGCTCAACAGCGCCGCGATTCGCGCCACCATCCTGGGTGTGCGCGGAACCAGATGGACAAGGCGAATCGCCTCGGTGCGCGCGCCCCGGTCAGCTGTGTTCAGCAATTCGACCAGCGCGTCCTCCGTGGCATCCCCCGCCTGATGCAGAGAGTCCAGGAGCTGCAACGCCCGTGATCGAACGCCATCGTGTATCAATATGGCGACCAGGCGTGCCAGCAACGAATCGGTCCGCGGCAGCCGCCGGATGAGCCGCTCCGCGCGGTAGCTGGCGAGGGCATCCCTCGCCGCAAGCAGCTCGGCCACGGCTGCGTCCAGAGCGGGGCCCGAGCACCCAAGCTCGCAGAGTGTTTCAGCGAGGTCGCCGCGGACGGCCAGATCTTCGACCGCAAGCCGCGCTTCGAGCGCGGCGTACGCTTCGGCCGGCTCATAATGTCTCGCCAGGAGCACCAGCGCCTTGCGCCGGACTTCCTGTGCCAGATGGGCGGAAAGCTCCGCGAGCGCGTCTCGCACCGGCGCGGTGGCCCTGCCCCACTCGATCAGGTGCTCCGCCGAGGTCAGGCGCAACCGCGGATCACGTGAGTGCAGGAATCGCTCGAGTTCCGCAACGAGCGTTTCGCTGGGGCCGCGTGCGGTCACCAGTGTCACGGCCGCGTCGTGAACCGCGGTGGAGGGCGCCGCGAGCAGCCGCACCAGTCCCAAGTCCATGCGCTCCCCACGGTACCCGGCGAGGTGCAGCAATTGGGCAGCTTCGACCTGCACATTGACCTCCGGCTCGCGATCTAGCAACTCCAGAAGTGCGGATACCGGCTGGTTAGCGGCGACAACTTGCGGAGCGAGCGGGCCGCTGCGGAGCGAACCAGAGGCTCGCTAGAAGCGAGCAGGGGTACCAGGCGTGAAAAGATTTCGTCTTCGTAGTGCCCAAGATCGCGCAGCATGCTTGCCGCCTCGATCCGGGTTTCCTCCGGGCCCTCGTCGAGCAGACTCCTCAGGGCGCGGACAAGTGGCTCGCCGGCGTCGCCAATCCGCCGGAGCAGGCGAGCCACGTCGAGCCGGGCCACAGAATCGGCTGTGAAGAGAAGCGGCTGCAGTCCGCGGCGCAGAGCCTCGGGAGCATCCAGGGACTGCAGCTGCCGGACCGCCGCTGCGCGCGTAATGGGGTTCGGATCGGTGAGCAAAGGCACGAGCGCGGGGACCAGCGGCGCCGCCGGGTGGGAGTACAGGCGCAGTAGCCGGACCGCCTCCAGGCGCACGTTCGGCTGTGCCCGGTTGGCCAGGGCCTCCAGGGCCCGGGCCAGCACCGGGTATGCGGGCACGAACTCCGCGCCCAGATAATACCGTAACCGCTCCACCCATCCACTCACCGGACCCACGCCGCCCTGCCGCTGGGGCAACTCACCCATAACGCTCCGTACCTGCTCGAGCGCGGCCTTCTGGATCGCGGGGTCAGCCGCATCCATCAGACGCACCAAGGCCTCGCACGCGCTCTGCCCAAGGTAGCCCTTGCGGACCAGGAGAAAGGCGCCACGGCTGCGCGTCCACTCGTCCGAGGCGCGGAGCAAATACTGGCCGACCCGCACCAGGGTTGGCGAGGACGGCAAGTGGGCGAGTAGGTCTAGGACGTGTTCCTCCACCGATCCGTCAGCGGAGCCCTCTATACGGGCGGCTAGTATCTCCGACAGTACCTCTGGCGACGAGATGGTTGCCAGCAGCGACGCCGCAGAGGTGCGCACGCCGGGATCCGCGTGGTCCAGAAGGGCGAGCACTCCCGAGACAACCTCTTTCGGGGGGTGCGCCGCACCGCCCAGGAGGCGGGCCGCCTTGCTCCGGGTGACTTCGTCGGGATGGGCCAGAAGGGGGAGCATCGCGTGGGCGACGTCCACGCCCGAGGCGCCCATTGCGGTCAGCACGCCCGCGGCATCCAGCCGGACGTCCGTGTCGTCCGACGCTAGTAGCCGAACCACGGACGTCGCCGTCTGGGGCATGCTCTTGAGCAGCGCGGCGGCGTGCGAGCGCCTGGTGGGCTCAGGAACCGCCAGCAAGGCCAGGAGCCTGTCCTCGATGCTCGCGGGGAGTGACATGGTCGCAAGCAACTCGAAAGCATAGCGGGCCATGTAGCCATCCTCCGCCTCCATCAGGCCCACCAGGGCCTGCGCGAGCTCTTCCGAAGGAGTTAGCTGCCGAATGAGTTCCAGCGCCTGCTGGCGAACGCCCGAATCGAGTTGCGCCAGCTCCACAAGGCTCGTGCCCAGGTCGGGACCGCTGTATCCCACCTGGTGCAGCAGGCGAGCGGTCGCCAGGCGCAGCGCTGCCTGCTCCGTCGTACGCGAGTCCACGGCGGCCGCCTGGGCCGGATCCACAAGTTGCGAAACGAGGGGGACGGACAGCGCCGGGCCCCGGACCCCAATGGTGTGAAGCACCTCAACAAACGCCAAGCGTGCCCGGAACCCAGCGCGGGAGAGCCGGTCCAGCAGTTCCCGCTCCAATGTATCGGAGCGGGGAAGCCTCCGGAGCACGGCGAGCGCGGCCTCGCGTATCCAGACGGATTCGTGCTCAACCAAGGGTGCGACCGCGCGAGCGACGGCCACTCTCAGTCGGGGCTCTTGCAGCAGAAACTCCGCAGCAGCTATCTGCGCAGCGGGGCTCTGCGCCTCCAGATGCGACAGTAGTTCCCGCTCCAAAGCGCCCGACAGCGGCAGATCTCGCAGGAACCGCCCGGCCTGCGATCGCACATTCGCGATCTCATGCCCGAGCAGCGGCACGATCGCTCTGGCAGGCGCATCGTCCCTGTACCCGCGTGCCCACAACACTCCCGCAATGCGCAGCCGGTTGTAGGGCTCGTCGGTTCCTAGCGCTGCCACGAGCGCCGCATGAAGAGCCTCAGAGGACGGAAAGCCCTTCAGCACTACAGTGGCCCGGCCGGCTAGCCGCTCGTCCGTGGAGCAGAGAAGCGGCACCAGTCCCGCCGCGACGGACGGGTGCCAGTCCTGCCACTCCGCCAGTTGTGCCGCGAGCCGGAGCCGCAGTTCACCATCCACATACACGGCGCACGCGCGCAACTCGACAATAAGCTCCGGGGTGGGCGGAACGGTCGCGAGCAGGACAAGTGCAACCGCTCGAGTTGCGCCCTCGCTGACGCGAATGACGGAAATTAGCGGGGTCCCGAACGCGGACCCCCCGTAGCCCGCTTCGCGCAAGAGCCGTGTGGCGCTCAACACACGCTCGGCGGGCGCCTCCGCGAGGGCAGCCGCTGCCCGCTGGGCCACATTCTCCTCCTCCGCGATTACGTGAAGCAGCCGCCGTACCTGCGTTCCGTCCGCCTCCTCGGAGCCAGCAAAGTCGAGCAGATCTCCCAGCGCCTGCTCCGGCGCGAAGCGCAGGAACTCGCGCACGAGAACCTCTATCCTCGCGAACGGGTCTTCGAACCGCCCCAAAGCCGTCCACACGCGCGGCCCGTATTCCCCCACCTGGGCCAAGCCCAGTGCGGCATGGCACGCCACGTCCTGATCCTTGTCGTGCAGCATTAGGCGACATGCGGCCCGGGCGGCCGGGTCTGCGGGGGCGGCGTTCGCCAGCAGCCGCGCGGTCTGCATGCGCACATCCCAGTGTGGATTCCGCAGCATGGCTTCCAAAGCCGTGATCACACGCGGCTCCGGCCGCAGCCGCGGAACGGCACGGACAGCTTGAACAAAGGAATCGGCCAGCGGGCGGTATGGCAGGCGCGTCAGCGCACCCACCAATTCCACGAAAACCCGCTGCACGGTGCTCTTGGGTAGCTTCACGTCATCCGCGATGCACGCCGCGGCAAGTTGCAGCCGCGAGCAGGTGAGGGTTTCCAGTGGCCCGACCGGTGGATCCAGCAGCGCCTCCACGATCCTGCTCGCCGTCGTGCCATCACGCTGGACCACGCCCACGTACCCCACGGCCAGGAGCACGACCTCTCGCCAGCGGGGGTCGTCCGCTAGAGGCAGTAGCCGGGTAACCGCCTCGGAGGTGGGCGTTGACAGTTCCACGGCCGCAAGGAACTCCTCGAACGTGGGATGCCAGAAGGCGAAGATGTTCGTCCCCCGCTCCTCGATCAGCCCGGCCCGGTCCGCCGCCGCACGGAGGTAGCTTTCCGCCGTGGCATCCGCATCGTCCTCGTCGTACTCTCGCTGCTCCAGGACCTCCACCAGACGGCGCTTGAGCTCCGCGCGGTGCATGATTCCCGTATTGTTTGTCCGTCGAGTCCACTCAGCGATGGCGCCCCACACGGGCACCAGCCGGTCCAGCGGCAACGTGACGCCGCCCACGTCCTTGCCGGGCAGCGATCGCCAGTGATTCCACGTGTCCATCAGGGTGTTGACCGCCTTATTGTAGAGCTGCACACGCTCTTCCGGGAGGCGCGCCTTTTCGTACCGGATCAACGAGACAATCACCAGCATCAACGGGTTGGTCGCCAACTCCGCCACCCTGGAATTGCGCTGCAACTCCCCGATCAGCGCTTTGGCATCCTCTTCAGCACGCTGATAGTCTGGAGCGTCGGGATGCTGCTTTGCCTCGCTCGCCCTCTGCCACTTGAAGATGAACTCTCGGACCTGCTCGCTTGAGAAATTGGGAAGCTGAAAGTGCGGAATGTCGCCGCGCACCGGGATGTATCCAAACGGGCGCGACGTAACCACCACGCGGTTGGCAGCGTGCGCGGCGATAAATTCGTCCACCGCCTGAACCACGGCGGCCCGGGCGTGGCTTTCGGGCACCTCGTCGACGCCGTCCAGTACGACCAGCAACTCCCCCACGTCCAGATGCTCGACAATAGCCTCGCAGAGCACCGCGCCACCCACACCGCGCATTCGCTGCTCAAGAAAGCCGCGCAGAGGAAGGGCAGGGTCGTTTCGCCGCGCCTCCGCGTAGAGGGCGAGCGGAATGAGCACCGGAATCGGGGCCTCCTCCCAACCCAGCCGGTCCCGGACCGACTCTGCGCCTAGCGCACATGCGCGCGCCAGGTACCGGGAAAGCGTGCTCTTTCCTACACCCGGGCTACCGATGATCACCCCATGCCGGGTACCCAGCAGCGCGGGCCCCAGAGGGCTGCCGGCGTTCCCGCTCTTCGCACCCGCCCAGCGCTCGCCGGTCAGGACGGCATACTCCTCCTCCAGCCGGGCACGCTCCTCCGGCGTGGAATCCAGTTCGCGGGTAAGTTGACGAAGGAGATCCCGTTCACGCTCGCGGACTGCCAGCCGATCGCGCTCGGCCACGAGGTGCGGGAGCACGTAGATGTCATCCAACTCCAGTGAGGTGACGTGCGCTGCCCGGGTCACCCCGTCGATTCCCCGGTGGTCCGCGTAGCGAAAGTCATGTGCAATCCGGCTGCGGTACGCCACGACGGCCGTCGACTTGGCGAACGACGCAAGCTCGCCGCTCCCCAACTGAAGGGCAGTCGACCGCCGCAGCTCGCCAAGCAACTCGGTCTGCTGGATGAACATCCCCGCCGCTAGAAACGCGAGCGCCGCGATGTCCTCACTGGTCTGCTCCCCAATGGCAAAGAGCTGGTTGAATCTCTCGGTCTGCTGCGCTTCGCTACGTTGGGACGCGAGCTCCTTGAACGCCTCGTTGGGCACCTTGAAGGGAATTCCGATGACCGGCAACTCGGCGACCGCGGCAGCGAGCGCCGGAAGCATGGAGCGTAAGTCGCGCTTCGGCAGGTAGGCGGAATGCTCGATCCGCTGCACTTCGTTCGACATGGGGAGAGCAGAAAGGGTAAGGACTGGCAGGATCTGAATACTACAACCCCGCCCCGGACGCGTCGAGATCAACTTCCTGGCGAGTCGCACTACGACGGCTGATCGGAAGTGTGCCGCGATCCGTCGGTGTGGCGTTTGCTCCAACTCACAATCGCCTGCGGAAACCTTGAACAGGGCAGCTGATGTGAAGCACGGACGACAGCGTCACCTTCGGGGGCAGGAATATTTCGACAGTACGGCAGGCCTTCTCGCGCAGCACAGGGCGTGCATGCGCCGGCGGCTGTACATCTCCATTCGTGACGTAGAGCCCCGGCGGAAGAACCGGATGTCCCTTGGGGAAGAGATTCGATTACAGGAGCAGATCCTGGAGCAGATGGAATCGGCGCGGCGTCTAGCCTACCGCGGCCCTCTGGTGCTGAACATGTCCGTCGACACCAGCGTTCGGAACCCGCCACAGGCACACTCGATCGCCAAGAACCTCCTCGATCTGTTCTCCAAGCCGCGCCCTGAACTGCAGGTCAACAGAAACCTGATCTACGCAGACGATGTGCAGGTCCATGGCTTGGCCGTCTGGTGCCGCCATGGGCAGCCGGAGCCCCGGATCGACTCAGTGTCACGCCACTGGCGTGCTTCCGTGCTGACCTCGCAATCGCCCAGGCGGCAAGAAAGCTCCGGCGAGAGCAAGCGGGTCCGGATCCGTACGTGTTGGAAGAAGCATTAGACGATCTCAAGGACACACTAGAGCGTGACGCCCTCTTCGCGGAGCTGCCGCAGCACCTCCAGCGGCGGCGCCTGTGGATCCTCGGCGACGAGCTCGCGCAGCCGCTGCGTGACGCGTTCGGGAAGCGGCGGACGCCCGACGCGGCGGGCGCTATGCGCTCGCTTGTCGTCGGGCTCCTTGACGGGCGGCTCCTTCGCGATCCGCTGCACGGAACGCACGGAGATGCCCATCTGTGCTGCGATGTCCTTCGTAGAGAGGCCCGACTGCACCAGGGCCTGTACGGCGTGTCTGTCGATAATCCGGATCATCCTCCCTCGCCTGCCGGCGGTGGGCAGCAGCCCTGCACGGAACGGCGAAAAAGATAGGTTCAGTGATCCTGGAGCGCGCCAGAGTTTAGAGAGGATAGGCGACAGAGTTTCGGGAACTCACAGCTTGGGTGCCGGCGGGATTGCTGACGAGGGGGGCGGCTGCTGTCGTCCCTCATCGCTCAGGCGGGGCACATAGAGGGAGGGCCGCGGGAACAGTATGCCCGCGAAGAGGGTCGCCGGAGAACGGCGGACAAAGAACGAGGCGGGCTGCACACGTTGCAGCCCGCCTCGTTCTATTATTGGGTGCTGCCTCTGACGAGATGGCGCACGGAATAGCTTACCGGCTCAGTTCAACCCATGGGGAGTGGAGGGCCTTAAGGCGTTCTGACAGATCCGGACCGATCGCGTAGGGTGTAAAGGCGGGTTCGTCCATTCTTGCCCGACCGTACTGAACGCGTGCGAA
>NZ_DATBNB010000767.1 GCF_036554565.1 Longimicrobium sp.
TCGGCGGTCAGGAAGGCGTCGGTGTTCGTTTCACTGCGGGTGATCACGTCTTCGCCGTACGTGTCGTCCGGGAAGTTGATGTTGTCCGCGTGGAACATCCGCTTGCGGTGGTCCTGGTACCAGTCGGTGCCGGTACGGGCCGTGGCCGTCAGCCAGTCGGTGAGGCCGTAGCTGAGCGACACGTTGCCGATGAGGCGGTTGCGGTCGTCCTCGTTGCGGTTGTGCAGCGCCAGCCAATACGGATTGGTGTGGTAGTTGTAGTTCCAGTTGTAGTGCTCGCCGTCCTTCATGTAGTCGCGAAGGAGGCGGGTGTCGACCGTGCGGCCGAACCACACGAACTGCTGCATGGGGTTGGTGGCCGAGTAGCCGGTGCCCGGGCGGTTGGCGCCCTCGCCGCGGATGTAGTTGGCCGAGGCCTCGGCGCGCAGGCGGGTGTTGATCTGGGTGCCGCCGTTCAGGCCGATGGTGTAGCGGCTCAGCTCCTGCCCGGGGTACATCGCCTGCTGGTTCATGTGGCCGATCGACAGGCGCACGTTCGCGCGGTCGCTGGCGGCCGACAGGGCCAGGTTGTTCTGCACCGTCATGCCGGTGCGGAAGAAGTTCGAGACGTTGTCCGGATGGCAGACGAAGGGAGCCGGCGCTCCGTTGCTGAAGAACTGGGAGATCGGGCGGCCGTCGCAGGCCGGGCCCCAGCTCTCGTCGACGCCGTCGGCCGTGCCGGCGCCCGCGCCGTCCACGAACTCGAACTCGCCCTGCGAGCCCTGGCCGTACTGGTTCTGGTACGAGGGCAGGCGAAGCGGGTCTTCCCAGGTGACGTTGCTGGTGTAGCTGAGCTGGGTGCCGTCGATGCCGCGGCCGGACTTGGTGGTGATCAGGATCACGCCGTTGGCCGCGCGCGACCCGTAGAGGGCGGCGGCGTTGGGGCCCTTCAGCACCGTGACGTTGGCGATGTCGTTCGGGTTGATGTCCTGCGCGGCGTTGCCGTAGTCGTAGCCGCCATACCCTTCCAGCGTGGGCGCCGTGTTGTCGATGGGCACCCCGTCGACCACGAAGAGCGGCTGGTTGTCGCCCGAGAGCGACGTGGCGCCGCGGATGACGATGCGGGCCGAGCCGCCGGCGGGGCCGGCGTTGGTGGTCTGCACGCCGGCCACTTCACCCGCCAGCGCGTTGACGATGTTGGTTTCCGGCGCGTCGGTGATCTGCGACGCGTCGAGGGTGGCGGTAGAGGTCGTGACCGCCCGCTCCTCTCGGGTGATGCCGAGCGCGGTAACCACCAGGGCGTCGAGCGCCAGGACCGACGAGCCCATCTGGAAGTTCTGCGTCAGGTTGCCCCCGGGCGCAAGCGTAAGGCTGCGCGAAACCGTGGACAGGCCTTGACGGGTGGCGGTGATGGTCACGGTCTGCCCCGCGCGCACGGCGGAGCCCGGAATGGTGATGCGGTACGAGCCGTCGGGGCCCGAGGTGTTGCCGACGTTCAGTTCGGCGATGCGCACGAGGACTCCGGCCTGCGGGTCGCCGTCGGTGTCGGTAACGCGTCCCGACACGGTCGTCGCGTCCTGCGCAAGCGCGAGCATCGGTGAGGCGCACAGCGCCACCAATGCAAGCAGCCAACGAATGGTTCTCATCTCAGGGATTCTCCTGGACAACGTGGGAAAAACGTTTCGCGCGGCGAAGCGCCGCGCGGGGGTGAGGCACGACGGAAGCTCCTTTCTTTGCGACCTGGGGGTGGATATGAGGTGTGGAACGCTGGTTCGAACGCTCGTTAAGGAGGTGGACCGTCCAACATAATCGGGTGCGGCCCAATTTCGCAACCGGCAGGGCCCCTGGGGAGCGCCTGCACGCGCGGGTCCCGGGGCTGCGCCAGCCCCGGGACCCGTAAAAGCGAATGCCCGTCCCGTTTTCAGGCGGCGCAGCTCCCCTCGTCGCAGCGCCCGCCGCCGGCACTTGCGTCTGATTCCTTCGCCTCGCCGGCCACCTGCTCCAGCACCTGCAGGAACGCCGAGGCCGGCTGGGCGCCCTGCACGGCGTAGCGGCCGTCGATGACGAAGGTGGGCACGGCGGTGATCCCCAGGCGCTGCGCCTGCGCGATCTCGTCCTTCACCTCGCGCCGGCCCTCATCGCCCGCCAGGTAGCCCCGCACCCGCGCGCCGTCCATCCCCGCGTCGGCGGCCAGAGTCTCCAGCACGCCCGCGTCGCCGACGTCGGCGCCCTGGCCGAAGTGCGCCTCCAGCAGCTTTTCCTTGAGCGCCTGCTGCACGCCGGCGCCGAATTCGCGCTCCGCCAGGCGAAGCAGCCGGTGCGCGTCGAGCGTGTTTGCGGCCAGCGCGGAATCGAAGTTCATGGCGATCCCCTCGGCGCGCGCCGTCTGCGTCACCTGCCGCGCCATCTGCGCGCCCTGCGCCCCGAACCGCTGCGCCAGGTACTGCTGCAGCGGAAAGGCGGCGGCGGGGGCATCGGGGTTCAGCTGGTAGGGCCGGTAGACGACCTCCACCTGGTCCGCCCCGGGAAACGCCGCCAGCGCGCGCTCGAAGCGCCGCTTGCCGATGTAGCACCAGGGGCACGCCACGTCGGAATAGATCTCTACCTTCATCGCGGTTCCTTGTTCGTCGGCTCTCCCGGCGCCTCAGGCGGCGCGGGCGATGCGCTCCAGCGCGTGCCGGTGGTGGGCGAAGCCCTCTTCCGTGCCGTGGCCGATGGCCACCAGCGCCGGGACGCGCGCGTTCTCCGGCAGGTTCAGCAGGCGCTTGACGGCTTCGGCGTCGAACCCCGCCATGGGCGAGCTCTGGTAGCCGTGCGCCTCGGCCGCGAGCAGCAGGTATCCCAGGGCGATGTGCGCCTGCGCGGCGCCCCACGCCTCGCGCTGCTCCTCGCTCTGCGCCTGGAACGAGCCCAGGATCGTCTGCCGGGTGGTGGCGCGCTGCACGGCATCCATCCCGGGGTGAATCGTCTCGTCGATGGTGGCGAGCGCGTCCTGCATGTCGCTGTACAGCACGATCACCGCGGGGGCGGAGTGCACCTGCCGCTGGTTGTAGGCGGCCGCGGCGAGCTGCGCCTTGAGCTCGGGTGTTTGGACGATCACGAAGCGCCAGGGCTGCACGTTGAACGCCGAGGGCGCCAGGCGAACCACGTCCAGGATGCCGTCGAGGTCCTCGCGCGGAATCGGCTGCGGTTCGAAGGCGCGGATGGAACGGCGCTGCACGGCCGCGTCTCGCACGTTCAACAGGTCGATGGTGGTGCTCATGGCTTGCTCCCGGTGGAACTCGTGTGATATAATTTCTGTAGCAACTATACAAAAAGAAGTTGATTGCGTCAACTGCGCCCTTCGTCTATCGTGGCACCATGAGCGACGCCACTCGTCTATGCCCGCACTTTCACCGCGCCGTCGAGCTCATCGGCCGGCGGTGGACGGGCGCCATCGTCTTCGTCCTGCTGAACCAGCGCTGCCGGTTCGCGGGGCTGCGCGCGGCCATTCCCGAGATCACCGACCGCATGCTCTCGGAGCGGCTGCGCGAGCTCGAGGCGGAAGGAATCGTGGAGCGCAGCGTGATCCCCGACACGCCGGTGCGGGTGGAGTACGCGCTCACCGACAAGGGACGCGCGCTGGCCGCGGCCGTGGACGCGCTGGGCACCTGGGCGCACGACTGGCTGGCCAAGGCGCCTGGGTGAACGCACTGGGTCCACGTCGCGACAGCGGGGAGGCGCAAGGTCCGCAGAGGCATCTATCAAGCAGGTGAGGAAAACCACTGAACGACGACGGGAGAGCGCCTGGTGACGTGCGCGGAGTTGCTGCTCCAGTTGAACCAGTTGGACGAGCATCCCCGGATCGAAGCGAAAACCGCTTCCGATCTGGGGAAATCTGCTTTGCAGACGATCTGCGGCTTCTCCAACGAGCCGGGGCTGGGCGGCGGCTACCTTCTCCTGGGAGTGCAGCGCATCCCGGACCAGATCGAGCGCCAGTACCGCGCGGTGGGGGTGCCCGACCCTGACAAGCTCCAGGCCGACCTCGCGTCGAAGTGTGCCTCCGCGTTCAACGTGGCCGTGCGCCCAGAAGTCTGGTCAGAGGTAGTCGACGGGAAGATCCTGGTGGGAGTGTTCGTTCCCGAGGCGCAAGCGGGGGACAAGCCGGTCTTCTTTTCGGCGCAGGGCCTGCCGCGGGGCGCCTACCGCCGGATCGGCTCGTCGGACCAGCGCTGTACCGACGACGATCTGCTCGTTTTCTACCAGGGTCGGCAGCACCACTCGTACGATGTCACCCCGGTCCAGGATGTCGGGCTGGCGGACCTCGACCCGGACGCCATTACGGAGTACCGGCGCGAGCGGGAGCGGGCCAACGCGACCGCCGAGGAGCTGCGGTGGCCTGACGACGAGCTTCTTCTTGGCCTCGGGTGCCTGTTGCGCCACGAAGGGAGACTTACGGCTACGGTAGCGGGCGTTCTGCTCTTCGGTAGCCGCGCCACGTTGCGGAGAGTCTTCCCGATGATGCGCCTGGATTACATCCGGGTTCCTGGGCGCGAGTGGATCGGCGATCCCGAGCACCGTTTCGAAACGCTGGACATGCGCGACCCGTAGATGCGGCTGATCCGCCGGGGCGAGGCAGCCATCATGGACGACATGCCCAAGCAGTTTCGTCTCCCCGAGGGAGAGCTGCAGCGGAGCGACGTGCCCCGCATTCCCGACCGCGTGGTTCGTGAGGCCATCGTCAACGCGCTGATGCACCGTACCTACCGGACTCACGGCGCCACGCAGATCATCCGCTACTCCAACCGGGTAGAGATCCGAAACCCGGGCCACTCCCTGAAGCCGGAGGACCAGCTGGGCGAGCCGGGGTCGCAGACACGGAACCCTGTGATCGCGGCGGTGCTGCACGAAACTCTCTTCGCAGAAACGAAGGGCAGCGGTATTCGGGTCATGCGCAAGCTGATGCGGCAGACGAACCTGGCACCCCCCACGTTCGAGTCGGATCGGGAGCGCGACCAGTTCACCACGACGCTTTTCTTCCACCACCTCCTGGATGAAGCCGACATCGCCTGGTTGTCGCGCTTCTCGGACCTGAAGCTTTCGCCGGACCAGGCGAAGGCGCTGGTTCACCTTCGTGAGGCAGGTCGAATCACGAACGCCGACTACCGGGAATTGAACGGCGTAGACCCGCTCGCCGCGAGCACGCAACTGCGCCGGCTCCGGCAGTTTGGGCTTATTCAGCAGCACGATCGGGGTTCGGCAACGTACTACACGCAGGCAAACCGCTTTCTCGACGTCCAGGATAATGCGGGAGGTGTGCGGGAATCCGGGGAGTTGGCGGCGGAATCCGGGGAGTTGGCAACGGAATCCGGGGAGTTGGCAGCGGAATCCGGGGAGCTGGGAGCGGAATCCGGGGAGTTGGCAACGGAATCCGGGGAGATGGCAACGGAATCCGGGGAGTTGGCAGCGCAATCCGGGGAGCTGGCAGTGGAATCCGGGGAGCTGGGAGCGGAATCCGGAGAGCTTCCCGGGGAACTGGCGGCGGAACTCAGAACGTTGAAGCGGCGGACTGCGCAACCGGAGATGCGATCGCTCATCTACCGGCTTTGCATGTGGCGCCCGCTGACCTCCGAAGCACTTGCGAAGCTGCTGCAGCGTGAGCAGGCGTACATCGTGGAACAGTACCTCGCGCCGATGGTGAGGGATGGAGAGCTGGCGTACACGATCCCGGGCCGGCCCACGGCACCTCGGCAGGCATACCGTGCGATGCTCCAGAGGGATCGTCAGGGTGGGAGCTGAGCCTGGAGCCGGTCCGCGCCCGAGGATCACAGGCTGTGGGTTGCAGGGAGTTTGCGGGACGATCCACAGGCTCCCTTCCGCGCGCGGTTTTGCCCGGGAAGCGTTGGGGATGCGGGGCGCCAAGGTCGCCACCGAGTCCAGTCGAACGCCGATCGAAGGAGTTCTCCCCTCTCCGCACGCAGTTTGTGCGGGGAGGGGTGGGGGAGGGGCGCTCCTACGCGTGGTCGGGCGCGGTGATGGGGTGCTTCAGTGCGGCCTCGGCGGCGTAGTAGCCGCACATTCCGTGTACGGCTCCACCCGGCGGCGTGGAGGCAGAGCACAGGTACAGCCCCGGCACGGGGGTGGAATACGGGATCTTGCGGGGCGCCGGGCGAAAGAACACCTGGCGTAGCGTCATGGCGCCCGCGCTGATGTCGCCGCCCACCAGGTTGGGGTTGTGACGCTCCAGCGCGGAGGGCGGCATTGTGTTCCGGTGCAGCACCACGTCGCGGAACCCGGGCGCGTACCGCTCTACCTGGTCCTCGATGGCCTCGGTCATGTCCACGTCGCAGCCGAACGGCACGTGGCAGTATGCCCAGGCGATCTGCTTCCCC
>NZ_DATBNB010000768.1 GCF_036554565.1 Longimicrobium sp.
GCGTGCCCCCCGGGCCAACGACTTTCGGTCGCTGATCCGCTCACGCGCCGTGCAGGCGATGCTGCTCGCCACCGCCGCCGTGCAGGTGGGCGTAGTGGCCACGGGCGGCCTCGACACCAAGGATGGCAGGGAGCGCCGCAGCCTGGTTCGCACCGCCATCAAGGAGGGCGTGGCTCTGAAGCTGCCCGCCGTGGTGGTCAAGAACCCGACCCCGCCCCTGCTCGCCAAGACCGACGAGCCCGTTACCGCCCAGTCGCTGGCCGCGCTGTACCGCCGCAAGGGCTTTACCATCTCCGACAAGCTGGCCGAGGAGATCTACGCGGCCGCGGTGAGGAACGACATCGACCCGCGCATCGCCTTCGGGCTGGTGAGAACGGAGAGCGAGTTCAAGGACTACGCGACCAGCCACGTGGGCGCCATCGGCCTCACGCAGCTGATGATTCCCACGGCGCGCTGGTTCAAGAAGGGCGTCACCGAAGACCAGCTGCGCGACTCGGCCACCAACCTGGAGATCGGCTTCCGCTACCTGAAGGAGCTGATCGACCGCTACCATGGAGACGTGGAGCTGGCGCTGACGGCCTACAACCGCGGCACGGGCACGGTAGACCGGGTGCTCAAGCGCGGCGGCGACCCC
This sequence comes from Longimicrobium sp., assembly GCF_036554565.1. Lineage (NCBI taxonomy): Bacteria > Pseudomonadati > Gemmatimonadota > Longimicrobiia > Longimicrobiales > Longimicrobiaceae > Longimicrobium > Longimicrobium sp. The sequence continues at coordinate 635 of NZ_DATBNB010000768.1, forward strand.
GACAACGGCTACGCCGGCAAGGTGCTGAACCGCTGATCAATTCGGTGGGTGGCAGATGAGGAGAGGGGCCGCGTCCGGTGTGGACGCGGCCCCTCTTTCGTTCGTTCCGCGGAAACCCCGCCGGGAGTCAGCCGTCGGAAAGCACGCGGTTCCGCTCGATGTAATCCGACCACTCGGGCGGCACGTCCGTGTCGGGAAAGATGGCCTGCACGGGGCACTCGGGCTCGCAGGCGCCGCAGTCGATGCACTCGTCGGGGTTGATGTAGTACTGGTCGTTCGCCTCGTAGATGCAATCCACCGGGCAGACCTCGACGCAGCTGGCGTCCTTGGTGCCGATGCAGGGTTCCGCGATCACGTAGGGCATATCGTTCTCCAGCGAGGGGTCAGGGATTTTCTCTGGCCGGCGGCCCGCCCAGGGCCGGAAGGCGGTATCATAACCAGCGCCCGCCCGGTTGTCCACGCCTGTGCGAGCGAACGTTCGAACGACTCACTATGTGAGGTGTGTGCCGAACCACTCCAGCGTGGCGTCGGCCGCCGTCCGCAGCTCGGGGGTGGCGCCCGGGTACGGGTGGCGGCTGCCGAAGGTGTGGTCGCCGCCCTCGATCATCAGCAGCTCGGCATCTTCGCCAGCCACATCGAAGAGCGCGCGGCCCTCGTCCACCGGCACCGTGGCGTCTGCGTCGCCGTGCACGATCAGCCAGGGCGCGGACAAGCGCGCCGCCGCCGCACCGATGTCCAGCCGCTCGCGATTGGCCTCGTAGTCGCGCCAGTAGTCCGGGCCCACGGGCATCATCTGCTTGGTGCGCGTGTTTTCGACGTGCACGGCGCCGCCGGAGCGCCACGTGGCGACGTGCTCTTCGCTCCACCGCGACGCCACGTCGGCGATGGCGGCCCAGGTGACCAGGGCGTCCACGCGGGAGTCTTCCGCGGCGGCGAGGATGGCCTCGCCCCCGCCGCGCGAGTGGCCGAACAGGCCGATCCTGCGCGGCTTGCGCGGAACCAGGATGCCGCTGCACACGGCGTCCAGCACCTGGCGGATTTCGTCGACGTTGCGCGAGTGCGTCTGCTCGGCGAACAGGTGCAGCGCGGAGAAGTCGACGCCGTCGGAGCCCACGCCGTTTCGCGTGAAGTCGAAGCTGACGGCCGCAAAGCCGTGCGCCGCCACGGCGCGGGCCAGGCTGGGAAAGAAGTTCGCCGCGCGGAAGCCCTTGAAGCCGTGGCAGATGACGACCGCCGCGGTGGGCCGGTGCCCCGCCCGCACGCGCACGTCGCCGCGGATGGGCGGCCCGCCGTCGGAGGAGCGGATTTCGAACTTGGTGAGCGTCAGTGCGTCGGGCATGGATTCGTGCGTTGAATTGGAGTCGGGGCGGTGCGACCGGGGGTGGCGCCTGCCCCGGGCGCCCCCCAGCCCCAGCCCTTCCCCCGCAAACTGCGCGGGGGAAGGGAGCCAGCCCGGTGCGCTTCGGTCGGGTCGGCGCCACCACGGCCTGTCATCCTGAGGCCCAGGCGCACCGCACTTTCCCGCACATCACTCATCGCGGGCCGAAGGATCTTGCCTGCGTCACTTCTCAGCTTGGGTGCGGCAGCGGCACGGATGCGTTGGCCTCGGGCTCGACGCGGCTGGCGAAGCGGTGGGGCGGTTCGACCGGTTGCGGCGCATGCCGCGGCGGGCCCCTCCCCCGGCCCCTCCCCGCATGCTGCGCATGCGGAGAGGGGAGAATTCGCTTGCGGTGCCGCCGGCCCCACGCACTCGACTGCGCATGCAGTCCGCGAAGGCGGACTTCGTGCCGTTGCAGCCGCGACTTCAGTCGCCCCAGCGGGGCCGAGGCCTCGGCTGCCGTGCGCGCTGCCGCGCCCATGGTTGTTTCGTATCCGCGGCTAGATCCTTCGGCGCGCGGGGCTCAGCGTACGGGCCGGTACAGTGCGCCTGCGCCTCAGGATGACAGGCTGCCGAGGTATCTCCA
>NZ_DATBNB010000769.1 GCF_036554565.1 Longimicrobium sp.
GCAAGATGTCGCGGCGGCTCAAGGCGCGGCTTGCCGAGGCTGGAGCGTCGGACGGAAATGACCTCGAGGCGGAGCTGGAGACCGACTACGAGGCGCTGGACGAAACCGCGGAAGAGTGGCCGGCGGAGGAAGGCGAGGCGCCGCTGACGCAGGCGAGCCGCGCCGCGATCGAGGCGGAGATCCGGGAGCTCGACGCGTTTACGTCGCTGGCCATCTCGATCGAGCAGAACGCCAAGGGACGCAAGCTGCTGAGCACCCTGGACCGGGCGTTTCAGGTGGCCGCCAGCGGCGGGGCCCAGCGCAAGGCCATCATCTTCACCGAGTCCCGCCGCACGCAGGACTACCTGCTCGGCATTCTTTCCGAAAGCGCGTTCTCCGAGGGGGTCGTCCTCTTCAACGGTTCCAACACGGACGAAGGCTCGCGGAAGATCTACGCGGACTGGCTGGAGCGGCACCAGGGGACGGACCGAGTTTCGGGATCCAAGACCGCGGACATGCGCTCGGCGCTGGTGGACTACTTTCGCGACGAGGGGCAGATCATGATCGCCACCGAGGCAGGCGCGGAGGGCATCAACCTCCAGTTCTGCTCGCTGGTCATCAACTACGACCTGCCCTGGAATCCGCAACGCATCGAGCAGCGAATCGGCCGGTGTCACCGATACGGGCAGCGCCACGACGTGGTGGTGGTGAACTTCCTCAACCGGAACAACGCCGCGGACCGCCGTGTGTTCGAGCTGCTGGACGAGAAGTTCCAGCTGTTCAAGGGGGTGTTCGGCTCCAGCGATGAGGTGCTTGGCGCGCTGGAGTCCGGCGTGGACTTCGAAAAGCGCATCGCCGACATCTATCAGCGCTGCCGCACGCCAGACGAGATCCAGGCGGCGTTCGACCAGCTGCAGCGCGAGCTGAGTACTGAGATCAACGAGGCGATGAGCAGCACGCGCCGCAAGCTGCTGGAGAACTTCGACGAGGAGGTGGTGGAGAAGCTCCAGGCCGCCAAGGAGAAGTCCGAGCACTGGCGCTCGCGCTTCGAGGAGCTGCTGATGGACCTTACCCGCTACGAGCTGGGCGGACGCGCGGAGTTCGTTTCGGAAGATGCGTTCCGCCTGGTGTCGCTGCCCGACGGCGTACGCGTGCCCCTTGGCCTGTACGAACTGCCCCGGCGCTCCGGCGAGGCCCACACCTACCGCTTGGGCCACGAGCTCGCGGAGCACGTTCTTGACCGAGCGCTGTGCCGCGACCTGCCCGTTCGCGAAGTCTCATTCGACTACTCCGGATCTCCCGGCAAGGTGACCCTGCTGGAGAGCCTGGTGGGCCAGCGCGGCTGGCTGTCGTTCTCCCTGTCCACCGTCGAGGCGCTGGATCAGGCCGAGGACCGGCTGGTGTTCGCCGGGTTCCGCGACGACGGCGTAGTGCTGGAAGACGACGCGGTCAGGCGGATGTTCGGTTGCGCGGCGGCCGTGGGCGATGCCCCTGCCGCGGACGTTCCAGGCGCGCTGGCGGTGCTGGCGGAGGAGCGCCACGTGGCCCACCAGCGCGACGTGTCGCTGCGCAACGCACGGGCGTTCGAGGCCGAGGCGTCCAAGCTGGACGCGTGGGCCGATGACCTCAAGGTGGGACTGGAGCGCGAGATCAAGGAGATCGACCGGCAGATCAAGGAAGTTCGCCGCCGCGGGCTTTCCATGGCGGCGCTGGAGGAAAAACTGGAGTTGCAGCGCGAGGTGCGCATCTTGGAGGTGAGCCGCCACCGGCTGCGCCGCGAGCTGTTTTCGGCGCAGGATGAAGTGGATGCCCGCCGCGACGCGCTAATAGACGATGCCGAGCGCCGGCTGCGGCGCACCGCATGGCTGGAAGCTGTATTCATTCTGCGCTGGGCCATCCGCTAGCCGGCGCGCTTTCTACCCTTTCCAAGGGCTTTACATGGAGACCCCCAACGAGATCCTGGCACGTCGAATTGCCGAGCGGCTCGTGGCCGAAGGACTTGTCCCCGCCACTCGGTCCGGCAGCCTTGCGTCCCAACTGGCGACGGGGAGTCTAAAGGCAGAGGACTGGCCCATCCACGTGCAACCGGTAGCTTCGGCAAAGGCGGGCGCGGATGCCGAATAAGGTCGAACGGATCAAGCTGCAGGGTTTTCGCGGTGCGACTACGCGGGTCACAGTGGACTTGTCCTCGGACAAGCCAGCCGTGCTCGTTTTCGGCGAGAACGGCTCCGGAAAGTCCACGCTGATTGACGCGATTGATATGGTTTGCAATGGGCAGCCCGGGTCCGTGCGCGAGCGCTCGTCCACAACCGTTAAGGACCACCTGCACTCGCTCGGCTCCAAACCCAACGACTTGGCCGTGGAAGTGGATTTCGGCGGGTCGACGTGGAAGGCGGGGGTAGACGGTGGCAAGATCGTGCGCTCGCCAAACACAACACCCCCACCCGCGGCAATCCTTCGGCGGGGGCGTCTGCTGAAGCTGGTGGAAGCGGCGCCCGCCGAACGATACGACGAGATGAAGCGGCTGATCGGGGTGGAGAAGGTGGAGGCTGGCGAGCGTTTGCTGCGCGAAGCGCTGCGAGACAAACGTAAGGATTACGATCGTGCAGCCGCCGACTTGGAAAGGGCCCGCGCGTCGCTGGACAGGCTCTGGGACGCCGAAGGAAGGCCGCGGGGTGACTCGCTTGCGTGGGCGGCGGCAGTACGTGCGGCGCAGCAGGTCGAGGCCGTGGCCGAGATGCAGCGATGCAACAGCGTGCTCGCAACGTTGGGAGCCGCCGAGAAGACCGAGACCCACGCCGGTACTGCGGAAAAGGCGCGAGACGACGCGCGCGCCCTAGTCGGCCGCGCACGGGACGCGCTCGCCGCCGCCGAAGCGGCCGGAGCGGAGGGCACGGCTGCTTTGGCGGAACTGCTGGAGCGGGTACGGGGCTACTTGGCGGCCGTTCCCGATGCCGGAGTGTGCCCGGTCTGCGAACGCCCAGCAGACGCTGGTGAACTTCGGCAGGCGGTCGAGGATCGCCTCAATCGCATGAATGCGTTGTCAGCCGCAGCCCGAGTGGCGCGCGACGCGGAGGGGAAGGCGGAGCGTGCGGAGCTCGCGGTAATCGACGCCCATGAGCGAAGCGAGTCTGCCCGGGCCGACTTCCGAGCCGCGTGCACCGACGCAGGAATCTCGTCCGCCCCCGTAACGGCCCATGACCGCTCGAAGTTGCGCAGCGACATGGAACTACGCGCCGGCGAGTTGGGCAAGACGCTGCACCTTCGCAACGCGGTGTGCCAGCTTCTGGCAGACCATGGCGACGCGAGCGAGCGGGCAGGTGCGCTTCAGTTGCTGACCGGTCGACTGCAACGCGCCGCCCAGGTCGTGCGGGAAGAGCGCCACACGTTCGCGAATGGCCTCCTGGACGAACTGCGTACCCGCGTGAACGAGTTGTACGAGGCCATTCATCCCGGCGAGGGGGTGGCCCTCTCGCACTTGGCGCTGAGTGCGACGGCGTCAGCGTCAGTCGAGCAGGGTGCGAGATTCGGCGCGGCTGGCGGCGTGCCGCCGCAGGCATACTTCAGCGAGGCGCACCTGGACACGCTGGGCTTCTGCATCTGGCTCGCCGTGCAGGAACGAACGTACGGAGGCCGCTGCGTGGTCGTACTGGACGATGTGTTCACGTCCGTGGACATGGCGCACCTGGACCGGATCGTTGACGTCCTGGTCTCGGTCGCCGGGAGCTTCGACCAGCTCATCCTGACCACGCACTCGCGGCACTGGCGTGACCGGCACCGACGCGGCGCCGCGGCAGGGAGCGTGGCCGTGTTCGAACTGGGCACTTGGACGCAGGGTGAGGGCATTCGGGTCGTGCGCGGGCGCACTGCGCGCGAGGATTTGGCCGCGCTGCTGAAGGAGAACCCTTTGGGGCGGCAGGCCGCCGCCAGCGCCGCGGGCGTGCTGATGGAGGACGTGCTGGACGGCTTGGCCGTGCGGCACGGTTGCTCCATGCCTCGGAACGCGAGCGGCCTATACGAGTTGAAGCCCCTGCTGGACGGAACCACAAAGCTCGCAAAGACACTGGTGGTGGAACGCATGAAGAGGCCCCAGGACGGAGGCGAAGTGGAGGAACGGATCGAGCTAAAGCCGCTGCACGCGAGCGTGGTGGAGCTGTACGAGGTACGAAATCAGGTGGGCGCCCACGCCAACCCCGCCTCCGAGGACATCCCCGACGCAAAGGTCCGCGACTTCTGCCACCGGGTGGCGGCGTTCGCCGACGCCCTCCACTGCCGGGAGTGCGGCGAAGTCCCGGACCGGGAGGACGCCGGTTACCGCCACTGTCGTTGCCGGCGCACCCGCTCCTCGCCCGTTCGGGCGTGATGGGAGACCGCGGCGCTGCGTTGGGAGGTGTGCTGATGCCCGGAGCTTCAGCGCACTTGGAAGCCGCGGGTCGCAGCGGCTCCGCAAACGACGGGAAGACAGCCGGCGGGAGTTCCGCACGCGAAGCGCGTGGAGATACGGCGTTGCCGCCGTGCGCCTGAGAAGGGGGGCTGATGAACCTGACCTGAGCGGACGGGAGAGAGCCGCAGACACTACGACTGCATAGCAGGGCCACATGTATCGGATCCTCGATTCATCTAAACTGGTCGGAACAAGAATGCCGATAGATCAAGCTTGGCGGGTGCAGATTCACCAGGTACTGCGGACGCGCTACTTCCCGGTTCTTCCGCCACCTCCCGGAAACCACTCGGAGCAGGAGAAGGACAAGAACCGGCTGAGCCACTCTCTCGCCGCGCTCGCCATCAGCAAGATGAGTGGCGTGGACACTGCAGCGGCAGTGAACGCGGTTGTGGATGGCGGGGACGACAATGGCATCGACGCCTTGGTTTACGATCGGCCCGCGAGAAAGCTATTCCTGGTGCAATCCAAGCTGGGCAACGCTCCGGACCAGCGTGAAAATCTCAAGTTCTGCAATGGTATCCGATATCTTCTGAATGGCCGGTTCGACCTCTTCCATGAGCGGTTTGAGCGTCTTAGAGGTGAGGTGGAAGAGGCGCTTGCCACGGACGGGGTGCAGGTCATCGGCTGTGTGGTATACTTGGGAGATCCGCTCGGGCGGCACGCAAGGCAGGATCTCGACGAGCTTGCGCATGAGTTGAACGAATTCTCTGACCGGTTCGCCTGGTCCGATCTGAACGGTGCGACCGTGCATGGCTGGCTGGCGGATGAGCATGCCGCCAAACCGCTGACCGTGGAGCTCACGCTGAATCGGTGGTACGGGATCGATCGGCCGCACCGCGCCTTCTACGGACTGGTCACGGCGCGGCAGCTCGCGGAACTGTACCAGGCACACGGTAAGACACTGTTCGAGAAGAACATCCGCTTCTACCTGGGGAACGAGAGCGTCAATTCAGCGATTGCCGACACCGTCCGCACTCGTCCGGCTGAGCTGTTCTACCTAAACAACGGGCTCACCGCGGTATGCTCGTCCATCCGTCCGCTCCCCGGCGCAACGAATGACACCGGGAGGTTTCTCGCGGAGGGGTTCTCCATCGTCAACGGCGCGCAGACGGTGGGTTCGGTGTACGCGGCGTTCGCTGCGCTCGGCGATATCTCACCTGCTGCCATGGTGATGATCACGTTGATCGAAGTCGACGCTGTGGGCGAACTCGGGGCGCAAATCACCCGTGCGCGCAATACTCAGAACGCGATAAAGGAGCTTCACTTCGCCGCGCTCGACGTGCAACAGGAACGTCTTCGGCGCGAACTCGCGATCATCGACATCGCCTATCGATACAGGCCTTCTCAGGAGGACGCGCAGGACGCCCCGTCGTCGGTCACGCTGGAAGAGGCGGCCCTCGCGCTGGCGTGCCTGAGCGGGAGCACGGAAGCGGTGGTGGCGGCGAAGGCGAAAGTCGGGCGCATCCATGATGCCAATGATGAGTTCTATGGAACGCTCTTCAACGCGGCTCTTTCCGGCGCGCACCTCTGGCGTGTGGTGCAGATCTACCGCCATGCCAGTGAGATCCTGATGCAGTCTGAGAAGGCAGAGGCAGGTGCCCAGCGCCGCATGTTCTACCGCCACTCCCGATTCTTCATCCTGAACCTGTTCGCCAAGCGGAACGGAGCGCTGCTGAAGAAGGCGGAAACGTCGCTCTCGGACGTGGACAGGAACGAGATTTCTCGTACCGTTCTGGACCTCGCAGAAGTTACGTTCACCGTCGCAGACGGCACGTTCCAGCAGAGTCGAGGCTACCTCGCTATATTTCGCAACAGCACTGACGCTCTGCCGCTCGCGAGGCGTGTAATGGGCGCACTGGCGGAACGAGACAGGAAGGAACGCCTGCCTGAAGCCGCGCCAGAACCCGAGCAGCCCAACCAGCCCTGATCTGATGAACCGCAAGCAGAAGCTCGAACTGACCTGGATCGGCAAGGAGAACCGCCCCAAGCTGGAGCCCCGCATCCTCCTGGAGGACCCGGAGCGCTCTTACCACGCTTCGTTGCGGGTATCCCAGGGCGACCACTTCGACAACCGGCTGATCTTCGGGGACAACCTGCTTGCGTTGAAGGCGCTGGAACAGGAGTTCGCGGGCAAAGTGAAGTGCATCTACATCGATCCTCCGTACAACACCGGTAGTGCTTTCGAACATTACGATGATGGGCTTGAGCACTCCGTATGGATGGGAATGATGCGTGATCGCATCGTGTTGCTCCGCCGTCTCCTAAGCGAAGATGGGTCCATCTGGATCACGATCGATGATACCGAGGTGCACTATCTAAAGGTAATGTGTGATGAGCTTTTCGGCCGCGAGAATTTTGTGGCCTCGGTCGTTTGGGAGAAGGCAGACTCCCCACGTAATTCGGCAAGGCAGTTCTCAACGGATCACGATTATGTGCTGGTCTATTCCAAGACTCCATCCTGGCTTCCGCGTCGCCTGCCACGCACCGAAGAGGCGAATGCAATCTATTCCAACCCCGACCATGATCCCAGAGGAGCATGGCTTCCAGGTGATCCGTACGCCAACAAGCCATATTCCAAGGGTCAATACTCGATCGCCGGGCCAACTGGGCGAGTGTTCACGCCGCCGCCCGGCCGGTACTGGAGAATCTCTGAGGAACGGCTTCGTGAACTCGACGCGGATGGCAGGATTTGGTGGGGCCCCAAAGGTGATGCACGACCAAGCATTAAGCGCTATTTGACGGATGTTAGCGAGTTGGTCGTTCGTACGTTATGGACTAAAGAGGAAGTTGGAAGCAACCGAACTTCAAAGAACGAGATGCGAGCTCTCTTTCCTGCGGAGTCGACGTTTGATACACCAAAACCAGAGCGCCTCTTAGAGCGAGTACTCCGGATCGCTACCGATCCGGGTGACTTCGTCCTCGACTCGTTCGCCGGCTCTGGCACAACAGGCGCAGTTGCTCACAAGATGGGACGCCGCTGGATCATGGTCGAACTTGGCGAGCACATCCACACGCACATCATCCCGCGGATGCGCAAGGTGGTGAATGGCGACGATCCGGGCGGCATCACCAAGGCGGTGGGTTGGAAAGGCGGCGGCGGCTTCCGCTACTTTCGCCTCGCGCCGTCGCTGCTGCAAAAGGACCGCTGGGGCCAGTTGGTCATCAACCCGGAGTTCAACGGGGCGATGCTCGCCGAGGCCATGTGCAAGCTGGAAGGCTTTACCTACGCCCCCAGCGACACCGTTTATTGGCAGCACGGGCGATCCACCGAGAGCGACTACATCTACGTGACCACGCAGCACCTTGGGCCGGACCAGCTCGCGCAGCTTTCCGACGAAGTGGGCGACAACCGCACGCTGCTGGTGCTGTGCGCGGCATTCCGCGGCGACGACACCCGCTATCCCAACCTTACTGTCAAAAAGATCCCCAAGCAGGTGCTTTCGCGCTGCGAGTGGGGCCGCGACGACTATAGCCTTAACGTGCAGAACCTGCCCGCCGCGGGGACGGAGCCGGCCGATGCGGCCCCGGAGCGCGGACCCGCACGGCGGCGGAACACACAGCCCTCGCTGTTCGGCGCGGAAGGTGGTGAATGAGCCGCCACGTCGCGAACGTCGCCTCGCGCCTCAGCCTGCGTGCTCCCCAGCGCGAGGCGCTGCAGATCTTGGACGATGTCACGAGCCGCATCGAGCTCAATAAGGACATGGACCTGCAGTCGGCGCTGCAGGCCGTGCAGGCCGCGTACCCCTCGCTTACGGACTTCGAGCGCGAGTTTCCGTCGCTGTGCTTTGCGCTGGCCACAGGCGTGGGCAAAACGCGGCTGATGGGCGCCTTCATCAGCTACCTGCACCTGGCGCACGGCAAGGACAACTTCTTTGTGCTTGCGCCCAACCTGACCGTCTACAACAAGCTGATCGCGGACTTTACCCCCAACACGCCCAAGTACGTGTTCCGGGGCATCAGCGAGTTCGCCACCAGCCAGCCGGAGCTCATCACCGGCGACACGTACGAGAACCGCGCCGCCACGCTGTTCAACGAGACCATCCGCTGCCGCGTCAACATCTTCAACATCGCCAAGATCACCTCCGAGGTGCGCGGCGGGCGCTCGCCGCGCATCAAGCGGCTCTCGGAGTACATCGGCGAAAGCTACTTCGAATACCTGGCCGCGCTGCCGGACCTGGTGCTGCTGATGGACGAGTCGCACCGCTACCGGGCCTCGGCCGGCGTGCGGGCCATCAACGAGCTGCGGCCCGTGCTGGGGCTGGAGCTCACCGCCACCCCGTACGTGGAAACGGGCAAGGGACCGGTGCCGTTCCGCAACGTGGTGCAGAACTATCCGCTGGGCCGGGCCATGGCCGACGGCTTCGTCAAGGAGCCCGCCGTGGTTACCCGCCGCAACTTCGACGCGCGGGCAATGGCGCCGGAGCAGCTGGAGCAGATCAAGCTCGAAGACGGCATCCGGCTGCACGAAAGCGTGAAGGTTGACCTGGAAACGTACGCCCGCCAGACGGGCAGGGAGATCGTCAAGCCATTCCTGCTGGTGATTGCCCGCGACACGACGCACGCGGGCGACCTCCTGCGTCTGATCGAGTCCGACGCGTTTCTCGAGGGCCGCTATCGTGGACGGGTGATCCAGGTGGACAGTAGCCAGACCGGCGCCGCCGAAGAGCAGATGGTGGAGCGCCTGCTGCGGGTGGAGCACGCCGACGAGCCCACGGAAATCGTCATCCACGTGAACATGCTCAAGGAAGGCTGGGACGTCACCAACCTGTACACCATCGTTCCGCTGCGCGCGGCCAACGCCCGCATCCTGATCGAGCAGTCCATCGGGCGCGGGCTGCGCCTGCCGTACGGCGCCCGCACGGGGCAGGAGTCGCTGGACCGGCTGAGCATCGTGGCGCACGACCGCTTCCAGGAGATCGTGGACGAGGCGAGCCGGCCGGATTCCATCATCCAGCTCAAGACGTATTACCTGGGTGAGGATGGCGGGCTGGAGCGTACGCGGACCGTGGTTTCGCAGTCCACGCTGGCGTCGCAGCTGGGGATTGCGCCCGCGCAGGCCACGCCCTCCACCGAGGTGGCCGAGGCCGCCGAAGCGCCGGTGTTCACCACGCCGCAGGAGAGGCAGGTGGCGCAGATTGCCTGGCGAGCCATCCGCGGCCTGGGAAATCAGCCCGCACTGCTTCCCAGTACCGACCACCTGCGCGATCCCGAGGTGCGGGCACGCATCCAGGCGGCCGTGACCGAGGCATACCAGCCCGCGCAGCTGGAGATGGACGGCGTGGCCGCGCCCGTGGACGTGGCGGCCATCGTGGCGCGCACGGCCGAGCTGGTGGCGGACCGCACCATCAGCATTCCGCGCATCTTGGTGCTGCCCACGGCCGAGCGCCGCACGGGGTTCCGCCCGTTCACGCTCGACCTGCGCCGGCTGACCCTGCAGGTGCCCGACGAGACGCTGCACATCCAGGAGATGCGCACCGGCCAGGTCCACACGCTGGGGACCGGCACCGATGCACCCGGGGAGGAACGCCTGGAGAACTACATCGTGCGGGAGCTGATCGACCGCGACGACGTTTCGTACGACGACAACGCCGACCTGCTGTACGACCTGGCGGGGCAGGTGGTCGCCCACCTGGGCGAAAGCCACGCGCGTGAGGACGTGGAGCGCATTCTTCGCGGCCACGCACGCCGGATCGCCGCGGCGGTGCACGCGCAGATGCAGGACCACTACTGGGAAGCAGACGTGGAGTACGAAACCCGCGTCACGGCCGGCATGACGGAGCTCAAGGAAAGCGCCTTCAAAGCCCAGGATGCCACGCAGGACTTTCGCACGGCGCCGCGCGACCGGGCCAACATCGCCAAGTACTTGTTCGGCGGGTTCAGCCGCTGCCTGTACCCGGTGCAGAAGTTCGACAGCGACGCCGAACGCCAGATGGCGGTGATCCTGGACCGGGAGTCATCGAAGTGGTTTCGTCCCGCGCGTGGGCAGTTTCAGCTGTTCTACAAGCGGGGGCACGAGCAGGCGGAGTACCAGCCGGACTTCGTGGCCGAAACGGACGACTCGATCCTCATGGTCGAAACGAAGGCGGAGAACGAGCTGAACGACGCCGAGGTCCTCGCCAAGCGCGACGTGGCCGTGCTGTGGTGCGGCCGGGCCTCGGAGTACACGGCCACCTACGCCGGGAAGCCCTGGCGGTACCTGCTGGTTCCGCACGGCGCCGTAACGCAGAACATCCAACTCTCGTGGCTGGACCAGCAGTACGCCCAGGTGACCGCACCAACCGGCCACCGCGGGAACGACGTTGCCGCCCCCGAGGACGGGGGGGGCGCCCGGCCGTTGATCTCGTGAGGCAAAGCCAGGCCCGCGATCATCTGGGGCCCGGCTCGGCGAGGGGCGCCCGGGAGCTTACGTGCGGCCGCCCCGCCAGTGCATCCACACCATCACCATGGCCGCCGTATCGAGTTTGCAGTACCGCAGCAGCAGGTTCCGCAGC
>NZ_DATBNB010000770.1 GCF_036554565.1 Longimicrobium sp.
CTGCTCCTCGTCCGGCGCCGCCGACCACCCCCCCGGCGGCACGATGCTGAACCGGCCGTCGGGGTCCTGCACCCGCTCCATCTCGCTCATCCGCGTATCTCCCGCTGAGGATGGGGCGCGCAAGATGCCACACGCCCGAACGCCCGGCAAGCGGTCCGCATGACCGCCGCCGGGCGTTCGCCCCTCCCCACCACCACACCCGTCACGCCGCCGGACGCACCTTCGCCTGGCCCGCACGCTGGATGTTTGCCGCCGGCCCCGTGCGATCGTCCGCGACGGGCTCCCGCGCGAGGAGCCGGAGCGCCGGGTGCACGGACGTGGCCGGCGTGGCGCCGAACTGCGCCTGCACGCGGGTGATGTCCTCCAGCGGCACCGAGGTAGCCATGAAGCGGCGCAGCTTGTCGAGGAACTCCTGCTCGATGCGCTCGGCGACGGAGCGCGCATATTCAGTCCGTTGATCGTCCATCGGAGTGCCCGTGGGTCGTAAGTCGGCGTTGTCCTGCACGGACCAAGGATCGCCCTTCCGCGCATCTCCGGCATGGGTACTTTGCACTATCTTCCGTCCGGCGATTGACCGGCGTCGATCCACGGCGCCAGAATGACTGCGGATTACTCCGCGAGGAAACCGCGAAACCCGGGAGTTCCCCCTGATCATCCACACGAATTGAAGGATTTTGCCTCGCTGTACGCCGAGCTGGACGAGACCACGAAGACGGGCGAGAAGGTGGATGCGCTTGCCCGCTACTTCGCGGCCGCGGACCCGGCCGACGCCGCGTGGGCCGTGCACTTCCTGAGCGGAAGGCGGCCCAAGCGGCTCGTCGGCGCGCGCAAGCTGGCCGCGTGGGCCATGGAGGCGGCCGACGTGCCCGAGTGGCTGTTCGCGGAGTGCTACGATTCCGTCGGCGACCTGGCCGAAACCATCTCCCTCCTTCTCCCGCCATCGGGCTCATCCACCGACCTGCCGCTGCGGCACTGGGTGGAGGAGCGCCTGCTCCCCCTGCGCGGCGAGGACGAGGCGGGGCAGCGCCGCGAGATCCAGCAGGCCTGGGCAGAGCTGGACGGGCCACAGGCGTACGTCTGGAACAAGCTGATCACCGGCAGCTTTCGCGTTGGCGTGTCGCAGAGCCTGGTCGTCCGCGCCCTGGCCCGCGTGTCGGGCGTGGACGAGGCGGCGGTCGCGCACCGGATGATGGGCGCGTGGGACCCCAACCCCGACTTCTACGCGCGGCTTCTGGAGATGGACACGCGCGACACCGACCTCAGCCGCCCGTACCCGTTCTTCCTGGCGTACGCGCTGGAGGGGGAGCTGGAGTCGCTGGGCGATGCGCGCGAGTGGCAGGCCGAGTGGAAGTGGGACGGCATCCGCTCGCAGGTGATCCGGCGCGGCGGGTCCACCTTCATCTGGTCGCGCGGCGAAGAGCTGATCACCGAGCGCTTTCCCGAGCTGGCGCATGCCGCCGCCCTGCTCCCCGACGGCACCGTGCTCGACGGCGAGATCATGCCCTGGCGCGACGGGCCGCTCCCCTTCGCGCAGCTGCAGCGGCGCATCGGGCGCAAGGTGCTGGGGCCCAAGATCCTGGCCGAGGTGCCCGTCGTCCTGCTCGCGTACGACCTGCTGGAGGTGGATGGCGTGGACGTCCGCGAACAGCCCCAGGCGTGGCGCCGCTCGCGGCTGGAGGAGCTGGTGCGGGTGACGCCTTCCGCCGGGCGCATCCTCCTTTCGCCCGTGGTGGCCGCGGCGGACTGGGACGACGTGCTGCAGGCCCACCGCGACGCCCGCGCCCGCCTGGCCGAGGGGCTGATGCTCAAGCGGGCGGACGCGGCCTACGGCGTGGGGCGGCGCAAGGGCGCGTGGTGGAAGTGGAAGGTGGAGCCGTTCACGGTAGACGCCGTGCTCATCTACGCGCAGCGGGGGCACGGCCGGCGCGCGTCGCTGTACACCGACTACACGTTCGGCGTGTGGAAGGAGGGTGAGCTGGTGCCCTTCGCCAAGGCGTACTCGGGGCTGACGGACGCGGAGATCCGCAAGGTGGATTCGTTCGTGCGGCGGAATACGACGCAGAAGTTCGGGCCCGTGCGCACGGTGAAGCCGGAGCTGGTGTTCGAGCTGGCGTTCGAAGGCATCCAGCGCTCGCCCCGCCACAAGAGCGGCGTCGCGGTGCGCTTTCCCCGCATGCTCCGCTGGCGCACGGACAAGAAGCCGGAGGACGCCGACTCGCTGGACACGATCTTCTCCCTGCTGGAATCGGCCGCGGCCCAGGCGTCCGGCGACTGACGGGTACCGCCAGTTGTTGTCTCGTGAAGACGACGCGGACACACGCTGTCATCCCGATGGAGCGGCCCCGGAAAACTCAGCCCTGACACCGTGGATCGCAGCGACTGAGGGGTCCGCCACACAGCGCGCCTCATCGCGCTGTACCGGCGGACGCCTCACTGCTTGGATGGTGTCTCCACGGCGCCCCTCGTCCGCGAAGTGTGCGTTCTGTGGCGGCCTCTGTCGTGGCGCATCTCGCGCCGTGTGTGGCGGATCCCTCGGTCGCTGCCGACTGCCGTGCGGGGGCAGGTTCGCCGTGGCCGCTCCGTCGGGATGACAGGTGCGCTTCGGCGGCATGCGGGCAGCCGAGCCGGGATGGCCTCCAGATCGATGGAAACACTTGACCGCGGCCTTCTGGCGCCGCATCCCTTCCCCATGTTCCACATCGACCCGACCGATCCTACGCCGGTGGAAGCGCAGATCGTCCGCACGGTGCGCGCGGCCATTGGGGCTGGCGCGCTGGGCCCCGGCGACACGCTCCCCACGGTCCGCCAGCTTGCCGTGGACCTGCGCGTGGGGGCCAACGCGGTCGCCCGCGCGTACGCGGAGCTGGAGAAGCAGCAGGTACTCGAAACCGTGGCCGGGGTGGGCACCGTAGTGAGGGCATCGTCCGACGCCATCGACCGCGAAGAGCTGCTCGCGGAACTGTGCGCGCTGGAAGACGGGTTCCTGCGCGAGGCGGCCGCGCTGGGATTTTCGCTCGACGACGTGATCATTCACCTGGACAGCCGCCGCAACCGCTAAGGGGAATCCCATGCCGGGCACCGACCTCACGCAGTACAAGGCGAACATGCCCCAGCTCACGCCGGGAAGCGTTCCGCGCGGCAACATCCTGGGAACGCTCGCGCTCACGATTCCCAGCGTCATCGGCGGGGCGATCACGGCCGCCGCGGGCGAGCCGCTGGCGCTGATCGCCGGCATCGGAATCGGCTGTGTGGCCATGTTCTCGCCCAAGATCGCGCAGCAGTGGGAGCGCGCGGTGGTGCTGAAGTTCGGCAAGTACGTGGGTCTGCAGGGGCCGGGCGTGTTCTGGGTGATCCCGGGCGTGCACACGGTGGCGGCCTGGGTGGACCACCGCACCACGACGACGGCCTTCGCGGCCGAGCAGACGCTGACCAGCGACGCCGTGCCCGTGAACGTGGACGCGGTGCTGTTCTGGACGGTGTACGACGCCGAGAAGGCCGCGCTGGAGGTGCAGGACTACAAGCAGGCCGTGAGCTGGGCATCGCAGACGGCGCTACGCGACATCATCGGCCGCACCTCGCTCTCGGAGCTGCTCGCCGGGCGCGAAAAGATCGAGCAGGAGCTGCAAGCGTTGATCGACAGCCGCACGACCCCGTGGGGAGTGACGGTGCACTCGGTGGAGATGCGCGACGTGATCATTCCCGACTCGCTGCAGGACGCCATGAGCCGCCAGGCGCAGGCCACGCGGGAGAAGCAGGCGCGCATCATCCTGGGCGAGGCCGAGGTGGAGATCGCCAAGCTGTTCGAGAAGGCGGCGGAGAGCTACCAGGGGAATCCGGTGGCGCTGCAGCTTCGGCAGATGAACATCCTGTACGAGGGGCTGAAGCAGAAGGGCGGGATGATGGTGGTGCCCAGCACCATCGTCGACAGCATGGGAACGAGCGGCATCATGGCCGCCGCGGCGCTCGCGAAGCAGGCCCAGGACGAGCGCCCTACGCTGTCCCCGATGTCGGCGGACCCGTTCGCCGGGAGCGAGCTGCGGATCGTCACGGACGAGGAGTGAGGCGGGCCCAAGCCCCCGCAGACGGGGCCTCGGCTCCGCTGGGGCGAATGAATTCGCGGCAACAAAGGCCCAAAGTCCGCCTTCGCGGACTGCATGCGGAGTCGCGCACCAGGCCCGCCGGAGCGCGTTTCAGGTCTCCCCCTCCCCTGCGAAGCGGGGGACGGGGGTCGGGGGGAGGGGGCTCCCAGGGGCATGCACCGGTAGCGAGTCGACCTCCGCCCGAAGTTCTTCCCTCGGCTAACACGAAGAGGCTCCCCATCGCCGGGGAGCCTCTTCGAATTGTACCACCGATCGCGTCACATCCTCAGTGCAGGATCTCGTACGCCGGAAGCGTGAGGAACGGAATGAACTCGGTGCCCAGCACCAGGTCGTCCAGGAGCGCGCAGGCAGATTCCAGGCAGCGCGTGTCGGTGCGCTCGGCGCGCAGGGCGGCCATCTCGGCGTCGCGGATGCGCGTGTAGTCGTCCGGCGTAAAGTAGCCGTCCTGATCCCCGTCGTCAGCGATGGGGGTGCGGTGGCGGATCCACTGCCACAGCTGCGCGCGGCTGATCTCGGCGGTGGCGGCGTCTTCCATCAGGTTGTGGATGGCCACGGCGCCGTTGCCCTGCAGCCACGCCTCGATGTACTGCAGTGCCACGTTCACGTTCAGCCGCGCGCCTCCTTCGCTCACCTGCCCACCCACGATGCCGGTCTCCAGCAGCGCCGCCGACCGCACGTTCACGTCGTCGCGCTGACGGTGCTTCTGGTTGGGCCGCTCGCCCAGCACCGGGTCGAACTCGGCGCGCGCGACGGGCACCAGGTCCGGGTGCGCCACCCAGGTGCCGTCGAAGCCCTGCCCGGCCTCGCGGGCCTTGTCCTCGCGCACCTTGGCCATCGCGCGTTCGTTCACCTCGGCGTCGCGGCGGCTGGGGATGAAGGCCGCCATCCCCCCCATGGCGTGCGCGCCGCGGCGGTGGCAGGTCTTCACCAGCAGTTCCGCGTAGGACTTCATGAACGGCACGGCCATCGTGACCTGAACCCGGTCGGGGAGCACGAAGTCGGCGCGCTTCCGGAACTTCTTGATCATGCTGAAGATGTAGTCCCAGCGGCCGGCGTTGAGGCCCGCGGCGTGGTCGCGCAGCTCGTACAGGATCTCGTCCATCTCGAAGGCGGCCAGGATGGTCTCGATGAGCACCGTGGCGCGAATGGTCCCGTGCGGAATGCCCATGGCCCGCTGCGCGTGGGTGAACACCTCGTTCCACAGGCGCGCCTCGAGGTGGCTTTCCAGCTTCGGCAGGTAGAAGTACGGGCCGCTGCCACGATCCAGCAGCTCCCGCGCGTTGTGGAAGAAGTACAATCCGACGTCGAACAGCGACGCGCTGACGGGCGCGCCGTCCACCAGCACGTGGCGCTCGGAAAGGTGCCAGCCGCGCGGCCGGACGATCAGCACGGCCGTGTTGTCCTTCAGCCGGTACTGCTTGCCCCCGGCGTCGAGCGACAGGGTGCGGCGGATGGCGTCGGACAGGTTGGCCTGGCCGTGCAGCACGTTCTTCCACGTGGGCGAAAGCGCGTCCTCGAAGTCGGCCATGAAGCAGCTGGCGCCGGAGTTCAGCGCGTTGATCACCATCTTGGCGTCGGTGGGCCCGGTGATCTCCACGCGCCGATCCTCCAGGTCCGCCGGGCAGGGCGCCACGCTCCAGTCGCCGGCGCGCACCTCGGCCGTCTCCTCGTCCAGGAAACCGGGCTCGTTCCCCTGGTCGATCCACTCCTGCCGCTCGTCGCGCCGGCGCAGCAGCTCCAACCGCGTGGGGTTGAACCGGCGGTGGAGGTCCGCCACGAAGGCCAGCGCCTCCGGCGTCAGCACGCGCGCCGCCGCGCCTTCCCCATCGCCCAAGACCTGAACGCCCTGCACCTGCCCCGCCGTCTCGTCCGCGACCGTCATCTGCGTTCCTCTCGGGATGATTTCGTCCAAGCTCTGCGCATCAGCGACAGGCATCGGCGATCGGGTGATGCCAATGGCTTCGTCCACAGAAAGTACGTTGCGCAACAGTGGTTCCGCGAGCCACGCGGTTCCCCCTCCCCCGGCCCCTCCCCCGCAAACTGCGCGGGAGAGGGGAGTAACAGTCATCGCGGGCGTGTGTCTTAGCGTATCGCAGAATCGAGGAGTGCGTTGAGGCGTGGTGCGGGGAGGGCGCCCAGCTCTCGCGCCACCTCGCGCCCGCCGCGGAACACGATCAGCGTGGGAATGGAGCGGATGCCGAAGCGCTGGGACACCATGGGATTGGCGTCGGTGTCCACCTTGGCCACCAGCACGTTCCCCATCCGCTGCGCCGCCACCTGGTCCAGAATGGGAGCCATCATCTTGCAGGGCCCACACCAGTCGGCGTAGAAATCCACCAGCACGGGGACCGGCGAATCCGCCACCACGCGGTCGAACGCGGCGTCGGAAAGGTGCAGCGGCCGGTCGAGCGCGATCGGCTGCTTGCAGTGGCCGCACCGGGGCCGGTGGGCCGCGCGGGCCAGGTCCACCCGGTTCAGCCGCCCGCACGAGGGGCACTGCACGGTCGCCTTGCGCTGCTGCGTCGTCGTTTCCATCGCCCTGCCTCCTACCGCTCCACGGGAAAATCGGCGCCCCGCCGGCTCCACTCGATGAACGAGGCGTCGTACATCTTCACCTTCCGCTCCAGGTAGCGCGCCACGTAGTAGGCGTGGCTGGCCTGCACCCCCGTGCGGCAGTACACCACCACCGTGTCGGACTGCGACGCCTCGGCGAGGGTGTACGCGGAGGCCAGCACCTCGGGCGAGCGCAGGCGCGGGTCCGTTTCCGAGATCAGCGAGTTGCGCCAGAACAGGTTGTGCGCGCCGGGAATGTGGCCGGGACGTGTAACTCCGTCGCCCGGCGTGGCGCCGCTGAACTCCGCGGCGGGCCGCGCGTCGATGAACACCACGCTGGTGTCGTTCAGGTGGTCGCGCACCCACTCGGCCGTCACCACCAGGTCCGCGCGGGGCCGCGGGGTGAGCGATCCGCGCCGTGCGGCGGGCACCTCCGTCGACACCGTCCGCTCGTCGGCCCGCCACTTCTCCAGTCCGCCGTCGAGGATGGCGTGGTCCGCGTGGCCCAGGTAGTCCAGCGTAAAGAACGCGCGCGCCGCCAGCAGCCCCTGCAGGTCGCCGTAGAGGATGACCCGCGAGTTGTCGGATACGCCGACGGCCTCGAACGCCTCTTCCAGCTGCTGCACGGGGGGCAGCTCGTTGGGAATGCCGTTGCGTTCGGCGACGATGGCCGACAGCGGCAGGAAGCGCGCGCCGGGGATGTGCCCCGCATCGTAGCTCGTGCGGTCGCGGCCTACGTGCAGCACCACCACCCGGGGATCGGTCAGCCGCCGCGCCAGCTCCCCCGAGGTTTCGCGAAGGTCCTCGTTCCACTTGGGCATGGGGTTGGACTTGGGAACCCGCACCGGGCAGGCGGCGGTTGCCGCCACCAGCGCGGCTCCGAGCATAAAGGGAAAGAGCTTTCGCATCGGCGTTCCTGGGGCGTGAGATCGGGTGCGTCGCGGTGCTGCCCATGGAATGATGCAAGTGAAGTGCGACGGGGCGCGCGGGCGAATGAATTCGCTGCAACAACCACACGAAGT
>NZ_DATBNB010000771.1 GCF_036554565.1 Longimicrobium sp.
GCTCAGGACGCTCGGCGTGCGGATGGAGCGCCACAACCGCACCGCCTCTGCCGTGGCGCGCTTCCTGGAGGCGCATCCCCGGGTGGAGCGGGTGTACTTCCCGGGGCTGGAGAGCCACCCGCAGCGCGCCGTCTTCGAAAAGCAGATGACGGGGCCGAGCGGCGTGCTGAGCTTCGAGCCGCGGGGCGGCGCCCCCGCCGCCGAGCGGCTGCTCTCGGCGCTGCGGCTTCCCGCGCGCGCCGCCAGCGTCGGCGGCGTAGAATCGCTGGTGGTCCGCCCCGCGGAGATGCTGGCCGCCTCGGTGTCGGCGGAGGAGTTCGCGGAAGCCGGGGTGAGCCCCGCCCTGGTGCGCCTGTCCGTGGGGCTCGAAGACGAAGGAGACCTGATCCATGACCTCGACACCGCGCTGAGCCACGTATGATGCCGACCGAGACCGAGTGGACGCTGCCTGCCCTGGACGCGATCAACGCCGCGGCCGAGCTGGTGCATGCCGTGATGCCGCCCACCCCCCAGTACCGATGGCCGCTGCTGGAGCGCCGGTGCGGCGTGGAGGTGTGGGCGAAGCACGAGAACCACACCCCGGTCGGCGCCTTCAAGGTCCGGGGGGGCCTCGTCTACATCGACCACCTGCGCGGCGACCGGGTCGCGGTGCCGGGGGTCGTGAGCGCCACGCGAGGAAACCATGGCCAGTCGATCGGCTTCGCCGCGCGGCGGTTCGGCATCCCGGCGGCCATCGTGGTACCCGAGGGGAACGCGCGCGAGAAGAATGCGGCAATGGAGGCGCTCGGCGTGGAGCTCATCGTGAGAGGGCGTGATTTCCAGGAGGCCTCGGAGGCGGCCGCGGAGATCGCGTCCGAGCGCGGCTGGCATCGGATTCCGGCGGTTCATCCCCTCCTGGTACGCGGCGTGGCGACGTATGCGCTCGAGTTCTTCCAGGGGGCGCCGGAGCTCGATGCCGTGTACGTGCCGGTGGGGATGGGGTCGGGGATCTGCGGGATGATCGCGGCGCGGAACGCGCTGGGACTGCGCACGGCGGTCATTGGCGTCGTCGCGGAAGGCGCGCCGGCGCTCGCCCTGTCTCTGGACGCGGGGACCGTGGTCTCGCACGAGGTCACGACGAAGGCCGCCGACGGAATGGCCTGCCGCACGCCCTCCCCCGATGCCCTGGCGATCATCGCGCGGGGCGCCGATCGCGTGGTACGGGTCAGCGACCCGGAGGTCGAATCGGCCATCGCGGCGATCTTCGCCGACACGCACAACGCGGTGGAAGGGGCGGGGGCCGCGGCGTTCGCGGGCTTGCTGAAGGAACGCGATCGATGGATGGGTCGTCGCGTGGGCATCGTGCTTACGGGTGCCAACATCGATTCGACGGAGCTGGGCCGCATCCTCTCGTCGCAGGGGGCTGCGTCGTGAGCGGCGGGATCGTCGTGCGCGAGGGCTCGCTGGCGGACGTCCCGGTGATCGCCCGCCACCGCACCGAGATGTTCCGGGACATGGGCGACCTGCGCCTGGAAGACGAGGAACCGATGCGGGTGAGGGTGGAAGGGTTCCTCCGCGACGCCTTCGCGGCGGGAACGTATCGCGCCTGGCTGGCCGCGCCGGCGTCGCGGCCATCGGAGACGATCGCGGGGGCCGGGGTGTTCATCCGGCCGATGATGCCCCGTCCGCGCGGGGACGGCGGCGGCGTCACCACCGGCGACGAAGCGCTGGTCATGAACGTCTTCACGGAGCGCGAGCATCGCGGCCGCGGCGCGGCGCGCCTGCTGATGCAGTGCGTGATCGACTGGGCGCGGGGCGCGGGCGTCGACTCCCTCGTGCTGCAGGCATCGGCGGCGGGCCGGCCCCTGTACGAACAGCTGGGATTCGTTCCGACCCGCGAGATGCGCTTCGACCGCCTGCACCGATCCCGCTGAAGCGCGGCGCCGGACCGCGGCATTGTCCAGGTGCATGGGCACCGGTAGCTTGGCATGAACCCACGCAGGCCCCTCGATGCCCCGGGTTTCGCATGCCAGTCCCCCGCTCGCTGCCGCTGTTCCTGGTGCTCGCCGCCTGCGCCCCGTCGGCCCCCGCGGCGGATCCCACCCCCGCCGCACGGCCGCCGGCCACGCCGCGCGTGCTTACCGTCTCCGATGCGCAAGCGCCCGCCGCGGGAACGGTCGCCACGAGCGTGCTGCACGAGAGCCCCACCTCGGTTTCCCGCATCATGCGGCTTGCGCCCGGCGCGCAGATCCCGGAGCATCATCACCCCGCGCACGACGAAACCTTCTTCGTGCACCAGGGAACCGTCACCGCGGTGCTGAACGGACAGGAGCACACCGTCCGGGCCGGCGGCCTGGTGCACATCCCCGCCGGCACCGTCATCGTCGGGCGCAACCCGGGCTCGGAGGAGGCCGTCGTCGTGGTGGTGTTCTCGTCGAACGGAACGGGCGGCCCACTCACCGTGGCGGGGCGGCCGCATCATTGAGGATGTGCGGACGATCTTCGGCGTCCCTCGTATGAACATCGTCGCGGTCATCGGGAGCGCTCGGCGGGATGGGGATTCCACCCGGCTGGCCGAGGCGGTGCTTGCGGGCCGGATCGCGCAGCGGTTCGACCTCGCGTCGCTGCACGTTCGCGATTACGAGTATGGCCGAGCCATCGAGGGAGACGATTTCCTCGCCGTGGCGGAGGCGATTGCGAACGCCGACGGAGTCCTCTTCGTCACGCCGGTCTACTGGTACGCGATGAGCGGCGTGCTGAAGCGCTTCTTCGACCGGCTGACCGACCTGATCACGGTACGGAAGCCGCTGGGGCGCCGCCTCGCGGGGCGCTCCCTGTGGGTGGCCGCCTGCGGAACGGACCCGGTGCTCCCGGAGGGCTTCGAGGTCCCGTTTCGGCAAACGGCGGAATACTTCGACATGGTCTACGGCGGGTCGCTCTACGCCAGCATCCGGACCGGTGAGGTGCTGTCACCGGAGCAGGCGAGGCAGGCGGACGAGTTCGGGGCCCGGATGTTCAGTGCAGCGGTTCCCGGGATCACGCAGCCGGGGTGAGCGCTCGCGACGTTGCCCAGCAGATCCGCGAGACATCTACATGCCAAGCTCCAACTCTTTCCTGCTCATTCCATGTCGTCGATCCAGCGCCGCGAGTTGAAGGCGTTTCTGAACCAGCTCTCCAAGGAACAGATCATCGAGCAGGTCGCCGCGCTCTGCGACGCCGTGCCGCAGGCGGCGGACTTCTACCGGACCAAGCTTCGGGCCGGGGACGACGCTAAGGTCGCCGAGGAATACAAGGAGAAGATTCGGCGCGAGTTCGCCCGCAGGTCCACGGGCGGGTTCAGGTTGAGCAGTACGCGCAAGCTGGTGACCGACTTCGACAAGATCGCGGCCTCCGCCGCAACGCCGGTGGACCTGATGCTCACCTACGTAGAGGAAGGGCTCGATGCCGTCCTCTACGTCGGCGCCCTGGATGCGAGCTTCGCGAACAGCATGGTCAGCATGTATCGGAACGCGGTCCACCGCATCGTCCAGCATGATCTGCAAGCGGAGTACGGCGCCCGGTGCGATGCGCTGCGCGCCAAGGGCGCACCGCTGGGCTGGGCTCTCGGAGATGGCCTCGACGAGATCTACATGGAATACCTGTTTGATGATCCCCTGGAGGCGTAGGATGTTCCTGTATCCAGCGCCGCGATGAGCCCATCCAACCTCGAGATCCTGGCGTACGAAGACAGCCCGCTGGGCCCGCTCTGCCTGCGGCGGCGGGAACTGCTGTCGCGCCCCGGAACGGTGGTCACCGAAGTGACGCTGAACCACGCGTTCCTCATGAGCAGCTACAACACAGCCTCGGAGCGGGCGCTCGCCTCGGTGGCCCTGCAGATGCACCCGGGGACCGATCTGCGGGTGCTCGTCGGCGGGCTGGGGCTGGGGTACACGGCGAACGCGGCCCTCGCGTCCCCGCGCGTGGCCCGGGTGGAGGTGGTGGAGTTCCTTCCGCAGGTGATCGACTGGATGGAGCAGGGCCTGTTTCCGCTCGCCGCCGCGCTCACCGCCGACCCGCGGTTCTCCACGGGGGCCGGCGACGTGTACGCCCGGCTGGCCGCCGAGCCGAGCGATGTATGGGACCTGGTCCTGATCGACGTGGATCACGCCCCGGACGACCAGCTCAGCCGCACCAACGACGTGTTCTACCGCGCGGAGGGGCTGGAGCGGGCGAGCCGGCACCTGGCGCCAGGCGGCATCCTGGGCGTATGGTCGTACGCCGAAAGCTCGCCCTTCGCCGACGCGCTCCGCACGGTCTTCCATGAGGTACGCATCGAGCCCGTGACGTTCTTCAACGAGCTCATCGACGAGGAAGTCACGGACTGGCTCTTCTTCGCGCGGCACGATCTCTCATGAACCCGTCACCTGGCCACCACGCCACGTCGCCCGACCGCGCCGCGCAGCTGATCGCGACGCTCGGGCTGAAGCCGCATCCGGAAGGCGGGCACTACCGCGAGGTGTTCCGCTCGTCAGCGCTCGTCCAGCCGGGCGACGGGCGGGGCGAGCGCTCCGGCCTCACGACGATCTACTTCCTGTTGAGCGCGGGCGAGCAGAGCCGGCTTCACCGCGTTACCTCCGACGAGGCGTGGCACTTTTACGAGGGCGATCCCCTGGACCTGCTCTGGACGGATGCTGACCCCACGGTGCTGCACCGGGCGCGGCTGGGGCCGGTGGGGGACGGGATGGCGCCTGTCGCCGTGGTGCCCGCCGGGCGGTGGCAGGCGGCGCGCTCGAGCGGCGCGTACACGCTGGTGGGGTGCAGCGTGGGGCCGGGCTTCGACTTTGCCGACTTCCAGATGCTCGGCGACCACCCGGAACTCGCCGGGGAGTTCTGCGAGCGTCACCCCGGCTTGCGCCCGTTCGTCTAGCGAGCGGCAATTGGTGTCTGCACCGCATCTTCCCACGAACGACGGTATCCCCATGAAGAACCTGTACGAACCGGCGGCCGCGGCCGAAATCAGGGCACGCCTGCAGGCCCTGCGGCCCGACAGCCAGCGCCAGTGGGGCACGATGACGGTGGCGCAGGCGGTCGCACACTGCGCCAACGCCATGGAGGGGGCGGTGGGCGACAGCCGACCCAAGCGGATGTTCATCGGGCGGATCATCGGCCCGCTCATCAAACGCCTGGCGATCCGCAACGACGATCCCATCCGCCGCAACTCGCCGACCGCCCCCGACCTGGTGATCGCCGACGAGCGGGAGCTGGAGCGCGAACGCGAGCGCCTGTCGCGGTTGATCGACCGGTTCGTGGCCGCGGGCCCGGCGGGCTGCACCACGTACCCGCACGCCTTCTTCGGGCGGATGACGCCACAGGAGTGGGCAGTGCTGTCGTACAAGCACCTGGACCATCACCTGCGGCAGTTCGGGGCGTAGCCGCGGCCGCAAAAGACGAGGGTCCGGATGATCGGCGATGCGAAGTGCTGCGCTACTCCATCAACTCGGTCACGGCTTCCAGGTACGCATCCGGATCCATGCCGTGCGCGGCAGCCAGGCTGAGGAGCGCGCCTTCTCCGGGCACCGATCCATGCTCAACACGCCGGACATGCCGGGCCGTCAGACCCGGGATGTCGGTTTGTTTTAGCAGATGTTTCTGGCGAAGTGTCCGGACGGCCGCACCGAACGCGCGATCGCTCGCGAGCCGCCGGGTAGCGGCCTGCTCGCGGAGCCTGGGATTGGAGGCAAGCAGCACGTCGTCCATTGTCAGGTGGACGTCCGCCCCTGGCCAATGCAGAAACA
>NZ_DATBNB010000772.1 GCF_036554565.1 Longimicrobium sp.
TGCTGATCTGGGCCCGCTTCATCGGGCACCGCGTCAGCTTCCGCGACATGTTCCGGGTGACGCTGGGGGCCGAGCTCACCTCGTCGGTCTTTCCCACGTCGTCCGGCGGCGAGGTGTTCCGCTGGGGGATGATGGTGCAGAAGGGCATTCCCCAGGGGCAGGCGGCGTCCATTGTGACGCTGGGGTACATCGAAGACATGGTGTTCTTCGCCTTCGCCATCCCCGCGTCCATCATCATCTCCGAGGCGTGGGAGCTTCCCGTGCTGCGCTCCATCGGCCGGGAGCTGCGGGGAAAGGTGCTGCTGGTGGTGGTGGGGGTGGCCGTGCTGATCGTGCTCGTTCGCGTGCTGTTCCGCGCCATCCTGCGCGGCGCGCTGGGCGAAAAGGCGCGGGCGTGGGGGCTGAAGTTCGCCGCGCGCTTCAAGCGGCGCACGCGCAAGACGCGGCACGACTTCCGTACGGTGAGGGACCTGGTGATCACCCGGGGCAAGAGCCGGTTCGTGCTGGCGGTGCTGATCACCGCCGTGCAGTGGACCTGCCGCTACTCCGTCGTGACGGCCCTGGCGTACTTCTTCAAGGCGCCGGTAGACCCGGTGCTCTTCTTCCTGCTGCAGTGGGTGATCTTCACGGGGATGATGTTCGTGCCCACGCCGGGCGCGTCGGGCGGTGCCGAGGCCATGTTCTACGTGGTGTACCAGGCGCTGCTGCCCGCCGGGCTGATCGGCATCGTCACCGCACTCTGGCGCATGCTGACCTTTTACCTGAGCCTGGCCCTGGGGTCGGTGATCTTCCTGGCCTTCAACATCGCCGATGCCCGCACGCGCGTACGCCGGCGGCGCGCGGACGTTCCCGAGCGTGTGTAAGTGCCAGATTAACAACGGGTTAACCAAGCGTTGAGGCCGCCCCAACCCTCGACAAAAGCTCGCCGAGGCATTAGATTCCTCGGCATGAAGACCGCAATCGACCTCAGCAAGACGGCCGCGCTTTTCGAGGCGCCCACGCACGCCCCTGGCCGGGGGCTGCGTACCGACCGTGTGCGCCTGTCCGGCGTCGAAGGGCTGGACGAGGTGAACCGGGAGCGGGCGGCGCTGCGCGACCTGGCCGACGAAGAGCTGTTTACCCGATATACGCAGGGCGACCAGGGCGGTTTCGACGTGCTGGTGCAGCGGTACGAGCCGCGGATCCAGGGCTTTCTGCGCAAGCGCCTGAACGACGAGGAGCGCGTGGCGGACCTTACGCAGGACACCTTCCTGCGCATTCACCGCGCGCGTGAAAGCTACGATCCCAGCCGCAAGTTCTCGACGTGGATCCACACGATCGCGAACAACCTGCTGAAGAACGAGTTCCGCAACCGCTCGCGCCGCCGCGAGACGGCGTTCTCGGAGCTGCGTCCCGACGCCACGTCGTCCGGCGCCCCGGCGCGCCCGGTGGAGTTCGCCAGCGGCGCGGCGGACCCGTCGCGCGAGGCGTACCGCAGCGAGCTGCGCAAGGCCATCGACATGGCCATCGAGCGGATGGACGAGCACCACCGCATTCCGTTCGTGATGCGCGAGGTGGAGGACCGCACCTACGAGGAGATCGCCGAGGAGATCGGGATTCCCGTGGGCACGGTGAAGAGCCGCCTGAACCGCGCCCGCAACTCGTTCCGGATGCTGCTGCCGGTTCCGGTCTGAGCTTTGGCGTGAAGGTGTTGATTCGGCCCGTCCCGGCAGCTGCCGGGACGGGCCGAACTGCGTTTGGTTCCCCCTCCCCCGGCCCCTCCCCCGCAAACCGCGCGGGAGAGGGGAGAACGTCGAGTGCGGTTCGATGGGCTGCCGGTGCATGCCCCTGGGAGCCCCCTCCCCCCGGCGCCCGTCCCCCGCTGCGCAGGGGAGGGGGAGACCTGAATCGCGCTTCGGCCGGCCTCGTGCACTCGACAGTCACCGCGGCCAGGAACGGTGCGCTTCGGGCGGAATCGGCGCATGCCCCTGGCCGCCCTCTCTCCCCGGCCCTCTCCCCCGCAAGCGGGGGAAAGGGAGAATTCGATTGCGGTTCGGCTGGCCTTGTGCACCCGACCGCGCGAGCAGTCCGCGAAGGCGGACTTCGGGCCCTTGTTGCCGCGACTTCAGTCGCCCCAGCGGGCCGGGGCCTCGGCCCTGCACTCGCCGTCACGCCGAAGCCTGAACCCCCTCTCCCACGCTGTCTGGGGAGAGGGTCGCACGCGTGCCAGCGCGGCGGGGTGAGGGTCCCCGCGGAGCCGAGGCCATCCGAGGACCTCTTGCGCTCGGCGAGG
Organism: Longimicrobium sp.; assembly: GCF_036554565.1. NCBI lineage: Bacteria > Pseudomonadati > Gemmatimonadota > Longimicrobiia > Longimicrobiales > Longimicrobiaceae > Longimicrobium > Longimicrobium sp. The sequence continues at coordinate 2,273 of NZ_DATBNB010000772.1, forward strand.
GTATCACTAATTTGGAAGGAACTCTTCCAATTACGAACCGCATAGGTTTCTGGAGGTGCGCGTGAAGACCCTGATCGCCCAGGCGAACGACCCGGCCCTGCACCAGGCCGAAGATCTGACCGGCTTGCTCTTCTCAACCCCCAAGGACCTTCGCCACAAGGCCGAGGAAGTCCTGGGTCAGCTCTTCGTGCCCATCGAGGTGCTGAGCGCGGGCGAGGAGTCCGCCGACATCGTCCTGCGGCCCTCCGGCCTCGGCGAAATCCACGTGCACGCAGAGCGCGAGCGGCACTGGTACCCGTACCAGGTCACCCGTGTGGATACCGTGGTCCGCTGAACGGGGGATCTCACGCGGAGGCGCGGAGGTCGCGGAGAACTGCGGAGAAAACGGGAGCGGGCGATTCGCATCAGCGCGAATCGCCCGCTCTTCGTTCATCGGAGCTGGATGACGGTGCCCTCGTCCGACGATCGCCGGGCCGCTTCGATGATCTCGAGGCCGGCGACGGAGTCCATCGGGTCCACGGGGGGCGGGGCGCCGTCCCGGAGCGCGGCGGCGATGCAGGCGTAGAAGGCGCCATAGTTGCCCCGATCGGTCCGCACCGGTTTCCACTCGTCCCCGGCACCCAGCAGGCCCCAGTCGGCCTCCGGCTCTTCGCCCCAGCCGGGGCCCGGACGCTGCCCCGCCCTCAGCGCCGCCTCCTGCACGTCCAGCCCGCGCTTCACGTATGCCGCCCGCGTGCCCAGCACGCGCATCCGCGTTCCGTGCTCGGCGGCGGTGGCGCTCACGTGCAGGTGCGAGCGCACGCCGGACGCGTGGGTGAGCGCCAGGAACGCGTCGTCGTCCACCCGCACCCCCGCGCGCCGGGCGCTCACCTCGGCGTACACGTGCGTCACGGGGCCGAAGAGCACCAGCGCCTGGTCCACCAGGTGCGGTCCGAGGTCGAACAGCGTCCCGCCCGCCCCCGCCGGGTCGGGGTCCTCGCGCCAGCCGCTCTTGGGGGTGGGCCGCCACCGCTCGAACCGCGACTCGAAGCGGAAGACGTCCCCGAGCGCCCCCTCCGCCATCAGCCGCCACACGGTGAGGAAGTCCCCGTCCCAGCGGCGGTTCTGGTAGACGGAGAGCAGCAGCCCGCGCTCGCGCGCCTCGTCCGCCACTTCCCTGCCCTCTGCCGCGGTGGCCGCCATCGGCTTGTCGATCACCACCGCCAGCCCCGCCCGCAGCGCCGCCCGCGCCAGGGGAACGTGCGTGCGGTTCGGCGAGGCGATCACGATGACGTCCATCTGCCCCGCCCGCTGCCACAGCCGTTCCGCGGAATCGACCACCTCCACGCAGGGATTCTCCACTCGGGCCTGCGCGGCACGGTCCGGGTTGGAGGTGACGACGAACGCGAGCCGCATCCCCGGCGTCGTGGCAATCAGCGGCGCGTGGAAGGCGGACCCGGCCAGCCCGTAGCCGATGAGCCCTACCCTGATGTCGCTCATGTTTTTACCTCGTGGTCTCACGCGGAGGCGCGGAGGACGCGGAGAACTGCATGAGGGCGCTCCCGTCTTTTCTCCGTGTCCTCCGCGTCTCCGCGTGATCCAGCCGTTTTTTTCCAGCGACGCGGGGGAGCGCACGCGGACGGGGCGGATCGTAGCACAGGCACCGCGCGCCGATCAAGGTCGCCATCCGCCAGCCCGCGCGCATTCGGGTGGATTCGCGGGACGGGGCGCCGACCCGTCCGCATCCACCCCGGCGCGGA
>NZ_DATBNB010000773.1 GCF_036554565.1 Longimicrobium sp.
ATGTGGCGCGCGTGCCGGCTGGTGGTGGACACGGGGATGCACTGGAAGGGATGGACGCGGCAGCAGTCCATCGACTTCATGGCCGCCAACAGCGCCCTCACCCTGCTGAACATCACCAACGAGGTAGACCGCTACATCGCCTGGCCCGGGCAGGCGCTGGCGTACAAGACGGGGCAGATGAAGATCAGCGAGCTGCGCGCCGAGGCGCAGGCGGCACTCGGAACTCGGTTCGACGTGCGCCGCTTTCACGACGTGGTGCTGGGCTCCGGCTCCGTGCCGCTGACGGTGCTGGAGGAGAACGTCCGCGCCTGGATCGCGGCCGAGGATTCGCGTCGATGAGTGCGTGAGTGCGGCCGGGCGGAACGAGGACGGGCCCCGGAGCATGCCGCTCCGGGGCCCGTTTCACGTGCCCTCGCTCGGGGTCAGGGTGTGACGGTGACCGTCACGGTGTCCTTCCCCTGGAAGTACACGCCCTTGACGTCGCTCCACTGCACGACAATGGGCACCGTCGCCGGCCCCGCGGGAAGGGGCACGTTCACGTCGATTCCCGAGCGGCCCTGCGCGTACGGGAGGATGACGGTGGATCCAGCGTGAACGCTGGAGTACAGGGTGGCGCAGTCGCTCGCCGGCTGGCTGGTCTGCCACGAGCAGGTGGCACGAATGCGGATGCTGCCCTGGGCGGTCACCGCATCGGCGGAGGGCTCGATGATGACGACCACGGGGTTGGGGTCGTGCTGCGCCTCGAACGGCGCTGCCCGGCTGTTCCCCGCCGCGTCGGTCGCGATGACCGTACCCGTGTAGTTTCCGCCCGCCACGTCGGTCATGTCGACATTCCCCCGCCAGAGCCCGGTGGAATTGTCGTACGAAAGCTCCCCTTCACGCCCCGCGATGATGGCGCGGACGCGGATGATGGCTCCGGCGGTGGAACTGACCCTGGCCTGCGCATAGGCAGCGAAGTTGCCCCGCGCGCCCCTGCCGCTGACGTCCGTCATCGTGATGGGCCCCGCAACGGACACGGTCGCGCCGGAAGTTGCGTTGCCGGCGCGAATGCCGATCACGTGGTTCGCCTGCAGCGACGTGACCGTCAGCGTGGCGCGCGCGATGCCGTCGCCGCCCGACGTGGGGGCGGCGGGCGTCAGGGTGGCCCCCCCCGGGCTGGTGAGCGTCCACTGCACCGGGGTGTTGGGCAGCGGCTGTCCGTCCTCGTCGACGATCTCGAACGCATACTGCGTAGACGAGCCGGGGGCGACGGTCGCCGGGCCCTCGCGGCGGAGCAAATGCGTCGGCACCCGGATGGTTCCCGTGAACGTCGCGGGCGGCGCGGCTCCGCTCCTGGCCTCCAGGGTCTGGGTGCCCTGGGACCCCAGGGTCCACTCTACGGCCGCCACGCCCCCGGCATCCGTCTGTGTCCTGGGTGCCGATACGCTGCCGCCTCCGGCAACGACCGCCCAATCCACCGGGGCGCCCGCGACCGGGTTGCCGCGGCTGTCCAACGCGCGCACCGCGGGCGGCACCGAGACGGGAGCGCCCGCGGCGGCCTTTCTGGCCCCGCCCGTCAGCACCTGCAGCCACGTGGGCACCTGGAGCACCGCGGCCGGGATGGTGTCGCGCAGATCACCGGAGACGGCGATGAGCCGCGTGGTGCCATTGCCCGTCGCGACCGCCGCGGGACCCGGGTTCACCTGGACCACCGCGGCATTTTCCGAGATGATCATCACCGCCAGCCCCGGAACCGCGGCGCCGTGGCGGTTGTACGCCGACACCGCCAGGGGTGCCACGTCACCCAGGGACGAAAAGCTCAGCGCGTTCGGGGTCAGCACGATGCGGACGGCGGGCAATGCCCCGGCCGCCGCCGTGAAACGGACGGGTGCCCCGACTGCCGCACTGGCCTGGGCCACCTGGCTGCCGACCACGGGCCCGAGCGTCCAAGAGGACCGCGTGACTCCGGCTGAGTCCGTCGCCGAGGTGGCAGGACTCAGCGTCCCGCCGCCTTCCACCGGCACCCATTGCACCGGTACGCCGGCGATCCCGTTGCCGTGCTTGTCCACCGCGCGAACGGCCAGGGAATCCGCCAGCGGGTCTTCGGCGGTTCCCGTACGCGTCGCGGGCCCCACGGCCACGAGCCCGGCCAGCACGTCGGGAACGCCGATGGCGCGGAAGGTCTCGAAGACGATGGCCTCCCCCGTGGCCGGGTCCACCGCCCGGGCCTCCACCCGCTGCGTGTCGCCGGCCACGGTGCCCAGCGTCCAGCGCTCCCGCGCCTCGCCCTGGGCGTTGGTGAGGGCGGAGCCCGCGAACACCGAGCCGCCCCCGGCGGTGACCACGAAGTTCACCAGCTGGCCCTTGACCGGCTGGTCGCGCTCGTCCAACACGCGGACCACGAGCGGCTGCGCCAGTTCCTTGCCCACCGTGTCGCGCTGCAGGTCGCCGGAAACCACCACCACGCGCGCGGGGCGCTGGCCGCCGCCCACCACCTCGCCATTGCATGCCGCGGCAACCAACCCCAGGAGGAGCGCCGCCGCGCTCGCGATCATCCTCATGCCGTCCGTCCGTGTTCGTTGTCTTCGACCGCGGCGCCCATGCGCCCCAGCTCTTCCGCCACCTCTTCCGCTTCCATCCGCGCGCCCATCTCCGTGTAGAGCCGGTGCGCCTCCCGCAGCCGGGCGGCCGCGGCCTCGGCGTCGCCCCGCCGTGTCTCGAACCTGCCGTAGTGATGCTGCGTCGCGGCCGCTTCGAACGCCGGCAGCCCGTGGTCGCGGCACACCTCCAGCGCCTGCTCGTAGAACAGGAACGCCTCGGCCTCGCCGCGCTCCGCCGCGGCGGCGCCGAGTGCCCGGTACACGTCCGGCAGCTTCAGCACCGCGCCGGCGTGGATGGCCAGCGCCTCGGCGTCTTGCGCGAGGGTGAAGGCTTCGCCGGCGCGGCCCTGGTGCAGCAGGGGCTCGGAAAGCCCCACCATCACCGCCACGCGCACCACGGAATCCAGTTCTCGCGCCAGCGCCCGGCGGAAGGCGGACTCCGCCTCGGCCGCCTCGCCGCGGGCCAGGTGCAGGCGCCCCCAGGCGTGGTCCACGAACCCCATCACCGAGTCGCCCAGGCCCGCCGCGGCGGTCTTCTCGCCGCGCGCCAGCCACTCCGCCGCGGCATCCAGGTCACCCAGGCGGCGTTCCACCACCGACAGCCCCACGCACAGGTGCACGTACTCCACCGTAGGCGGGCGTGCCGGGCACCGCTCAACGCCGCGAAGGTACCAGGCGCGCGCCTCGCCCCAGCGGCTCTGGTCAACGTGCACGTTTCCCAGCCCCTGACACGCCACCACGGCGCCCATCTCGTCGCGCTGGGCCACGGACACTTCGTAGCCTTCCTCGTACCGCCTCGCAGACAGCTCCCACTGGCCCATCGCGCGGGCGACGCGGCCCAGCCGGCGAAGCGCCAGGCCCTCACCGCGGCGGTCGCGCGGCTTGCGCCCGAACTCCAGCGCACGCTCGTAGAAATGCCGGGCGGCGAGCAGCCGCCCCTCGCCCTCCTCCACCTCGCCGGCCGCCACCAGGTGCCGCGCCGCGTCGGCTACGTCTCCGCGTTCCACTGCGGCCAGGGCGTGGACGGTGTGGCGCATCACCCGCTCCACGCGGCGGCGCACCCGGTCCGCGAGCTCTTCGATCTGGCCTTCCAGCGCAGCCGGGTCCGCCACACGCATGTCGATCGTGGCGTACTCCCCCGCCGAGCCCCACGCCAGCCCGCCGTCCGCCCGAGACGCCGACAGCAGCGCGGCGCGCAGGTGCGCCAGGTCATCCGTTTCAGGGATGGCCTTCAGCGCGGCGTCGATCTTCAGGGCTCGCTGGGTCACGCGGGGTCGATGGACGGGCGGTCGGCTGCGGTCATGCATCGACGTAAGGGCACGTGCCGTTCCGTGGCGACACCCGGTGGAAAATGTTGCGGTAGCTCACGTTTCCGCATTTCCGCGATACCGTGCGACGGGTCGGTTGCCGGTTTTTGTAGCAGCGCGTTGCAGGAACCGGCAGAGCCTCGGCGACGGTGATCGAGGTCCGGTGGGTGTTTCGTCCAGAAGGGGAGAGCGTGGGGGGCTGACGCTGGTGCATGCCGCGGCCGCCCCCCTCTCCCGGCCTCTCCCCCATAAACCCCATGGGGGAGAGGAGAATTCGATTGCACGACGGCAGGCCGCGCGCGCCTCGACTGGCTCCCTTCCCCCGCGCAGTTTGCGGGGGAAGGGCTGGGGATGGGGGGCGGCCGAGGCATGCACCGGCCCTGATCGAAACGCCACAAAGCCCTG
>NZ_DATBNB010000774.1 GCF_036554565.1 Longimicrobium sp.
AGCGCGGGCACGGACACTACCGATACGTTGCGGGTCGTTACGGTCTGCATAAGCGCCTCCAGGTTTGAGCGACCCAGAGAGCTTACATCGTGGCGGCCCGCTTTTACATGGTATCTGAGGCCCAGGCGCACCGAACCGGCCCTTAGCACATGCATCGCGGGCCGAAGGATCTAGCCGCGGATGGGTAGGAGCTTGGGCGCGGCAGCGGTCACGGAGGCTGAGGGCGCGGACCCCCAGCACGGGCGATTGAAGTCGCTGCAACAAACACACGAAGTCCGCCTTCGTGGACTGGCCTGATTTGCGTCAGTTGGAGTGTGTGGCGCGCCCTGATTCCTCAATTCGATGTTTCCCGCACTCACGATGCAGTTCACGGATTCACACGCGCACCTCGCGGACGACAAGGTCTTTCCCGACGTCGAGGGCGTCGTCGCACGGGCAACGGCGGCGGGGGTGACCGCCATCGTGAGCGTCGCGACGGGGACGGACGATGCGCGGACGTGCATCCAGCTGGCCGAGCGCTTCCCGGGAGTATACGCCACGGCCGGCATCCATCCGCACCGCGCCGCGGAGTACGACGAGGACGCGATCCGCGACATCCGCCTGCTGCTGGACGACGCTCGCGTGGTGGCGGTCGGGGAGACCGGGCTGGATTACCATTACGACTTTTCGCCGCGTGACGTGCAGCGCGCCTCGTTCGCGCGGCACCTGGAGCTGTCGCGCGAAACGGGAAAGCCGACGATTGTGCATTCGCGTGAGGCGGACGAGGACATGCGCGCGCTGCTGCGCGAGGCGGGGCAGGGGACTGTGGGCGTGCTCCACTCCTTTTCCAGCGGACGCGCGTTGCTGGAGGAGGCGATGGCGATGGGCTGGTACGTGTCGTTTTCGGGGATGGTGACCTTCAAGAAGTACGAAGGCGCCGACTTCGTCCGCATGGTGCCCGCGGACCGCATCCTGGTGGAGACGGATACGCCGTATCTGGCGCCCGTCCCGCACCGCGGAAAGCAGAACGAGCCCGCGTTCGTCTCGCACACGGCCGCGCGTTGCGCCGAACTCCGAGGCGAAGACCCCGCCGAGTTCGCCGCCCGAACGGTGGAGAACGCGCGACGGTTCTACAGCCTTCGATAGGACGAGCTCGCGGCTTCGCCGCAAGGCCCTCTCCCCCGGCCGGCACGCCGCTCGTTCCTCGCGGCTGCGCCGGCCGACCCCTCACCCAACTTCGGGGGAGGGGTTGCTCGAAATGGGTGAGGTGCGCATCGGCGACAAGGTCGCCACCCCAGGCCCTGTCATCCAGAGGCCCGAGCGCACCGAACCGGCCCGCAGTACAGCCCATGCGGGCCGTGGGATCTAGCCGAGGGCGCCTCTCAACCTGGGCGCGGCAGCGGCGAGGAAGCCTAGGCCTCGGCCCGAGGCGAGGAGTGCGCCTCAGGCCCGCTGGGGCGAATGAATTCGCGGCAACAAAGGCCCAAAGTCCGCCTTCGCGGACTGCGGCCGAATGGCCGCGCTGACACGCGTCCCAACCGAGTCGAGTTCGCGGGGCTGGCGGAGCGCACGCGAATTCTCCCCTCTCCCGCTTGCGGGAGAGGGGCCGGGGGAGAGGGCAGCCGCGGCATGCGCCGGCCGCAGTCGAACATCGAGCGAAGTTGTCGTTCCTCCCATTCCCGCCATCGCCGACGCACCCGAATCCCCCGATCCGCCCCACCTTCGTGACCCACGTTCCGCACGCATGTCAACGGTTGACTCCGGCCCGTGCCGCGCGGTAGACTACCACCCGAAGTTCAGCCGAAAGCACGCCCGCGCCAACACGACCCAGCATGCCCCGCAGGATCCAGGTTCTTCCCGAAAAGCTCGCCAACCAGATCGCCGCCGGCGAAGTCGTCGAGCGCCCGGCATCGGTGGTCAAGGAGCTCCTGGAGAACGCCCTGGACGCGGGGGCGTCGCGCGTGGACGTCACGGTGCGCAACGGCGGCAAGACCGAGATCCGCGTGGCCGATGACGGGCACGGCATGGGCCGCGAAGACGCGCTGCTGGCCATGGACCGCCACGCAACGAGCAAGATCCGCACGGAGCACGACCTGGCGGCCATACGCACCCTGGGTTTCCGCGGCGAGGCGCTGCCCTCCATCGCCTCCGTCAGCCGGATGGTGCTGGAAACGGCGGAGCGCGAGGGGCACGGCACGCGGGTCGTGGTCACGGGCGGGCAGATGGCCGCCGTGGAAGACTGCGCGCGCCGGGTGGGCACCACGGTGTCGGTGCGCAGCCTGTTCTTCAACGTGCCCGCG
>NZ_DATBNB010000775.1 GCF_036554565.1 Longimicrobium sp.
AGGGTGCGCATGTCGTCGACCGTGTCGATGGCCACGCCCACGCGCCCCACCTCGCCCGTGGACATGGCGTGGTCGCTGTCGTACCCCATCTGCGTGGGCAGGTCGAACGCGGTGGAAAGCCCCGTCTGCCCCGCCTCCAGCAGCAGCTTGAAGCGCGTGTTCGTCTCCTCCGCCGTGCCGAAGCCCGCATACTGGCGCATGGTCCAGAAGCGCCCCCGGTACATCGTCGGCTGAATGCCGCGGGTGAACGGATACTCGCCCGGATATCCCAGGTCGCGGCCGTAGTCCAGCCCCGCCGTGTCGTCGGGGGTGTAGAGGCGGTCCACCTCCACCCCGCTGGTGGTCTGGAACTGCTCGCGGCGCTCCGGGTGCCGGCCCAGCGCCGGGGTAACGGCGCGCTCCGTCCACGCCGCCTTGCCGCCGACGGCGCCGGAGTCTTCGCCCAGGTTGGGAGGGGACAGGGTATCGCTCATAACGACAGTGCGTGAGTGCGTCAGTTCGTGAGTGCGTGAGTGACGGCGCACAACATAATGCCGTTCGCCTTCCAAGGCACGGCGGGTCCGCACGCGGTCCCTTCCGCAATTCGTTCGTGTTGCGGCGCCGGGATGCACGAAAGAATCCGGGGAGCGGCACCCACGCCACTCCCCGGCTCTCGTCCAGACTCCAGAAGTGTGCGACTACTCGCGGACGCGGAAGGTCACGGGCGTCGTGAGCGTCACCGGGCGCATGTTCTCCTTCTGCGCGATGGTTTCCTGGAACCACTCGTCGTTCTTGGGATCGCCCCCGTTCACCATCACCAGGCGCGCCAGTTCCACCACGTCGATGTTGCGCATGCGGATGCACCCGTGCGACCGCGCGCTGCCCAGCGAGCTCGTCAGCCCCGTGCCGTGGATGTAGTAGTCGGGCTCGCGGAAGAACATCTTCACGCGCCCCATGGGGTTGCCGGCCGAGCCCGGCGCCTCGTACTTCTTGTCGCGGGCCCACGCCGAGGGGGGCGGCCGCCAGTCGGGGTTCCAGATCATCCGGCGGATGGTGAACTGCCCGGTGGGCGTGTCGTACCCTGCCTCGCCCACGGAAACCGGGTAGCTGCGGACCACGCGCTCCCCGCTCATCACGTACAGCACGCGGTCGGACACGTCCACCACCACCGAGAAGTTCGCCATCCGGCGCGCCGGCCGCGCGATGGCGGCCTCCACGGACGACACGATCAGCCCGCTGTCGCGCGAAAGGGCCATCTGCGCCCTGCCGCTCTCCGGGGCCAGCGCGGGCGCCAACAGCGCCAGCGCGACCAACCACTTGTTTCTCTTCATCGGCCCGATTCCGTTCGCTGGCAAGGGATTAGGAGCACCCATTCAGGTACGCACTCCGCGCCAGGATCATGCCATGGACGAGCGGCGGTGAACCCGCGTCACACGTCAGGGTGGCGGGATCACCGGAGCCGATTATTTTTGCACGCGGCGACTCGACCGGCGCCCGCACCGGTCTCTGCCCCCGCGCTCCCCGCCGCCCCACGGCGGGGCCGCGGAAAACCGGCCGCCGTGTCCATCCAACTTCCCTGCGAACACGTTCCCCTACCGGCGACCCGCGCTCGCGCGGCCCCGCCGTTTCCAGCCACCGTAAGCTCCGCCAACCCACGATGACGGCATCGAGCTTTGAATCGGCCCTCGCCTTCGTGCTGAAGTGGGAGGGATCGAAGTTCACCAACGACCCCGACGACCATGGCGGCGCCACGCGCTACGGCGTCACGCAGCGCGTGTACGACGCGCACCGGCAGCGGGCGGGGCAGCCTCTGCAGAGCGTGAAGTTCATCACCATGGACGAGGTGCGCACCCTGTACCGCCGCGGGTACTGGGGCCCCGCGCACGGGGACCAGGCGCAGCCGCCGCTGGACCTGGTGCTCTTCGACACGGGCGTGCTGATGGGGGTGGGGCGGGCGACCCGGTTCCTGCAGACCGCGCTGGGGGTGGCCGCCGACGGAGCGGCCGGGCCGGCGACGCTGGCGGCCCTCGCGGCCGCGAGCCCGCGCGCCGTCGCCGTGCGGGTCGCGGACCTGCGCGAGGCGCGGCTGCGGAAGATCGTCGCGAACGACCCCTCGCAGGGCAAGTTCCTCAAGGGGTGGCTGAACCGCCTGAACGACCTGCGCCGCGCGGCGGGGCTGGCGGGTGAATCCGCGGAGGCGGAGTCCGCGCCCGCGGAGGACTTCGCCGACGAGTCGGTGGGCAACGATGGCGACGAGTCTACCGTGGTGGGGCGGGCCGACCGCGACCTGCCGGACGACGAGGACGAGGCGCCCGCGTCCGGCGGGGGCGCCGGCGCGGGGATCGCCCTGCTGCAGCCCGCCGGCCCGGCGGCCTTCCTCGCCGGCGCGCGGGCCGTCCTGGAGGGCGCGGGAACGGGCGAGCTCTTCGTTCTGGACCCGCGGGCTTCGTCCGACGACGCGCTGCGCGCGTGGAACCCGGGTGCGGCGGACGGCGAAGGCTTCGACATTCCCGTGCAGGCGGTGGCGTCGGTGACGCCGCTGGGCGTGCACGCCGATGGCGGGCGGTTCCTCGCGGCCGTGGCCTTCCAACCGGGGTTCGAGTCGCTGGCCGTGCTGTTCCGGCGGCTGGGCGGAGCCGGGCCGGGCGACGCGCCGGCCCCGTTCGCCGCCACGACGGAAGCCGCGCCGGGAACGGCCGACGACGATCCCGCGGCGCCGCGGGACGGCGAGGTGAGCGAGGTGGCCGACCTGGACACGGCGCGCACCCTGGCCAACCTCGGCGCGGGGCTCGCGGAAGCGGAGGCGATGGAGGCCCCGCGCGCCGAAACCGCGGGCGACGCCACCCTGCCGATCGACATGGCCAGGGTGAAGGCGTTCCTGAACGCCTGCACGAGTTCGTCCCCGCGCGTCACCTACGGGCTGGGCGACAAGGTGCCCTTCTTCAACGCCGTCCCCGGCAAGGACTTCCGGAAGGTGGACTGCAGCGGGTTCGTCCGCGAGGCCATCCGCCGCGCGACGACCCCGCGGGCCGCCTTTCCCGACGGCTCGGTGGTGCAGCACGAGTGGGTGCGCAAGGGCGGCTTCCGCAAGAGCAACTACGAGGCGGCGTTCAAGGCCGACGGCGCCGTGCGCATCGCCTTCCTGCGCCCGCAGGACTCACCGAAGAAGATCGGCCACGTGGTGCTGGTCCATAACGGCCGCACCTACGAATCCCACGGCGGCGTGGGCCCCGACTCGCGCGTGTGGGGCGAGCAGGCCTGGGAAAAGAAGGCTTTCGTGTACCGGCTCACCAATCCCGCGTAACGTTCACCCCCCTCGATGAAGGAGACGAGCATGAGCAACAAGGAGAATCGGCACGATCCCCCCGGGTTCGACCCCCACGAAACCATCGAGCACGAGGCGATGCCCCTGGAGGCGGCCGAGGCCGAGGGTGAGTCGCTGGTGGACGAGGGTTCGCCGGGCAACGGCGCGCCCGACGTCTCGCAAACGCTGGACGGCACGGGTCTGGAGCGCGCGGCGCGGCGCGTCCTGGCCCGCCGCGGCATCGACGTGACCGACGTGGAGGCCCTTTCCACGATGGAGTCGATGCGCGCGCCCGAGGGAGAGGGCCGGATGCGCGACATCCTGGAGGCCTCGGCCCCGGTCGCGGCGGCGCCCACCGCACCCGGCGGCGGGCTGGGCGGCGCCCCGGTGATGATGGGAATGCGCATGGAGTCCATCATCCCCGACGCCGACGGCGACGGGCGCGAGCGGATCTTCGAGACCAAGGTGTACCCGTACAGCGCCATCGCCGCGCTGGAGATCACCGCCGCCGACGGGGCCCTGTACGTGGGTACCGGGTGGTTCGTCAGCGCGCGCACCCTCATCACCGCCGGGCACTGCGTCTTCGTCCACAGCCCCGGAACGGCGGCGCATGGCTGGGTGCGTTCCATCCGGGTGATTCCGGGCAAGAACGGCCCCGGCGCCCAGGGCGAACCGTTCGGCTCCGCCCTGGCCACGCGCTTCCGCTC
>NZ_DATBNB010000776.1 GCF_036554565.1 Longimicrobium sp.
AGCGCCAGCGCCTCGGGCACCTCGTCGAAGATCTGCACCTCGGCGCGGCGCCAGCCGGGGTGCTGCGGAATCGCGTGCCGTTCGCCCATGAATGGCCCTTGCGTGTCATCGTCGTCCACCCATTTCGGACAGCATACGCGCACGGTGTCGGCCCGGCTAGCACGTAACCAGACAAAAGGAACGGGGTGCCCGGCCTGAAGCGGGACGCCGGGCCCGGTGCAGCTGACCGCGGCCCGAACCCTTGCGACCTGCTGACCACCCTCCCCGTCGGCCGAAAGCCCGCACGGCTGGACGACTTCGTTCCAGACGACATCGAGCGGATGCTCTCCGGCCCGTCCGAGCGGGGCTGCAGCATGCGCCTGTCGCTGGGCGCAGAAGTAAAACATCCGTGATGACGAGCACACTGGCTTACGCCGCCGCGGCCAGGAAACGCGGAGCGTGACAAGGCGGCATCAATGATTTACATATAAGGAGCGCGCTGATGCGCCCGCCGTCGCTCGCGGGGCAATCATCCTTTCGCCTTGGGGAATTCATGCGCTTCGCGATTTTCTTTCTATCTGCGGCTGCCCTTGGCTCGGCGGCGTGCGACCAGCCTTCCCGGCCGGAACCGGTGGCGTCGGTGTCCCTGAGCCCCGATACGGCGTTCGTCATGCTGACCAAGAGGGCGCAATTGACGGCGATGGCCCGGACATCCGCAGGGGCGGCGGTTTCGGGCGTGGCGTTCACATGGACGAGTTCGGACTCGACGGTCGCCACCGTGTCGGCGACGGGGCAGGTTGTCGCGAGGCAACGCGGGCATGCCACCATCTCGGCCTTCGCGGGTGGCGTGGGCGGCAGCGCGACGGTACAGGTCATTGGCGCTTCTGGTATTCGCGTCCTATCCGGGGGTGAGAGCCAGGATACGATCGACGCCATCTTGCCGGAGCTGCTCCTCGTGGAAGTGCGTGATGCTGGCGGCCAGCCTGTCTCAGGGTCGCTTGTTGCGTTTTCCGGCGAGCGGCCGCAGCGGGGCCGCCCCATCACGGTAGAGCAGCCGGAAGGCGGGGGGTTCAAGGACACGGTCCTGGTAAGCACGGACCCCGGCGGGAGGGCAGCGGTGCGGGTGCGGCTGGGGACGGGTTCCGGAGGTGCGGGCGTCGTCGTCGCGGTTCACGGCCAGACCGCGATGGACACGGTGCCGTATACCGTATTGCCGGGTGCCCCGGCCCGTGCCGAAATCGTGCCTCGCGACACCGCCGTGTCCCCGGGCGGCACGGTTGCCCTGCGCGGCTCGGTACTCGACCGTCACGGAAACCCGACGCCCGCCACGCTCGAGTTCCAGGTTGAGAAGGGGCCAGGGGCGGTGCATGCCCAGACGGGGGTGGTGACCACGGCCGGGTTCGGCACCACGGTCGTCGTCGGGCGAATGGGAGAGATCACCGATGCCGTGCGGGTTTCGGCCGTACCCGGAGGCACCCTGGCGATCGCGGACATTTCGAGCGGCCTGTACCTGGTGAACGTCGACGGAACGGGCGGACGGGTTGTTTCCGGGTGGGGGGGGTCGAGGAACCCGGCTTGGTCGCCTGATGGGAAGCGGGTCGTCTTCATGTATTCCAAGGGAGATCCGGGCCTGTTTTCCACCACGCGCCTCGGCCCTCCAGCACCCCTGCCGGATACGAAGGACGCCAGAAACCCCCGGTACAGCCGAGACGGACAGTGGCTGTACTTCCTAAGCGGCGCGGTCGAGGGAACACTGGGGCGCATTCGGCCGGACGGCACAGGACGGGAGCGTCTCACAACGGCCGAGGCTTCCTTCCAAGGCCGGTTTTCCCTTTCGCCCGATGGCCGGAGAATCGCGCATCACGTTATCGCCGGGCAAGACACGTTCATTCATGTGACCGACTTGGTTACGGGGCAGCGATCGGAGCCTCTGGCGCACGGCCGAGACCCTGATTGGTCGCCCGTCTCGGACCTCATCCTCTTCAAGCCAACCATCCCCTCGGAAGCGCCGCGTCTTCCTCGCTGGTCATTGGCGGTAATACGCGACGATGGCACCGGTTGGCGCGGGATTCTGCCGTCTGACCAGCGGCTCTTCTTCGCCCCGCCGCGATGGTCGCCCGACGGACGCTGGATCGCTGGCGCGAATGGCTCGACCGTTCTCCTGATCGAGGTAGAGACCGGGCTGCTGATCCGTGCCGGGCACTTGAAGAATTCACTAGTGAGCGAGATCGATTGGGGCCCGGCGCTCCCGCCGCCCTGATCCGCCCATGCTTCCGGAGGCTTGAGGCCCTGAGCAGGCGCACGCGCGGGCGGCTCGTCCGCTGTACGGGGCACCCGCGCGCCGACGTCCCCGCTCCAAGCCCGGCTTCGCGGGGGATCCTTGCGTGTGCGTATTGACCTCAATCAAACTCTACGCTACTTTAGGGACGGTACGTTTCTCCTGATCCTCTCTTTATCCCATCGAACAATGCATCCAAAGACTTCATGGGCCGGCCTGTGCAAGGCCGCCGCTCTGCTCGTTGCGCTCACCGTAGGCGCGTGCTCCGATGCGCCCACGGCAGCCGGCACGGGCAGCGTCTCGTTCGCTCGTGCCGGAGTGGCCCAGACCCCCCGCCTGGTGACGAAGTCGCCCACGTACCCGGCAATCGCGGTGTACATCGTTTTCCGTGAGTACGTAAAGCAGAACCCCGGCCTTCGCCGCCTGGACCATGACGACCCCACGTACCAGCGGTACATGGAAAAACGCCTGCGAGAACTGTATCCGCAGCGGGGATATGCGGGCATGATGCGCGAGGCGGTCGTGGAGATGAGGCAGTATCGCCGTGCCTGGCGCGAGTACGAGACTGAGGCTGGCGTTGGTGTGATGAGCACCGAACCGTGTTCCGGGGAGGAATATCAGGTCATCGAAGATCCCGAATGTGGAACTGGCGGGGGCGGCGCATCGGTGGTGTACGACGATGACCAGAGTTGGACGGCCCAGCAGGAGTTCGTCGTGGACGAGACGTACATCCCGACGGTTCAGGAGGAGGCCGACAGCCTTCAGGTTACCACTGCCGAAAACGATCTCCTCTACTACTACGAGGACCTTGCACGTGGGGAAAGCGGTTACCAGATCGCCGCCGCCGGCGGAGAGTATTCGCGCGACGACCTGATCCGCATGGCCGCGGCCGGGGTACGGCCCGGCGAGGTGACCGCCCAAATCTGGGGCCCGGTGATCACGATTCCGTTGGGGGTGGCTGCGTTCCTGGGGCCACGGATCCTGTTCTCGAAGCTACGTGCCGAGAGCGCGTCGGCCAGCTACTACCCGAACCTGAATCCCGGCGATACCCGCCGGGACGCGTTCCGCCACGTGTACGTCAACGTGATGCTGCGGAGGTACTGCTCGGGTCCCGTCGCCAAGGCGATCATGGACGCCCATGAGTGGGGGAGCGGTGCGTGGGGCGCGCGGGTCATGGACTATCACAACAATGACCTCGGCCGTGATGTCAAGTACAAACATTTCCGGGGACACTGGTTGTGGGACCGCTGGAGCTGGGGCGTGTGGGGCCACAAAGTGCGCCGCTATATCGATGATCCACAAACCGCCGCGTTCACCCCGGCTCTGCAATCCACGACTTTGACCGAAGACGCCGCGCGGCAGATCGAGAGCGGTGTGCCATCGTACAAGTACATCTACTTCTTACTTGACTAGCAAGGCGGGAATCGTGAAATCGCCACGCGTGTTTGTGCTGCTCCTCGCCGCGGTCCTCGCTTCCGGGTGCGAGTGGATCGACCGGTTGGCGGGGGAATACTCCGGTCCCATGCCGAAAAAGGTGGATGTGGTCGACGAGGCGGTAATCGTACGCCAATTCGCCCGGGATCCGGCGGGCACCCCCGAAGCTGGGCGGCTGCGTCGAATGCACCTGGATCGTGTAGCGTACATCGACGCGCGGGATTTCAGCGACGTGAACCGCGTCATCGCCGGCGAAACGGGTGACTTGACCGCACTGGTCGAATCACTGAACCTCGTGATCGGTGACACGGTCGTCATCACTGGGAACTACCAGGGCGTCTATCACGGCGGCGCGGCGACGGGGGTGGTGCCGAACTGGCCGGGAGACCGCTACATCGACTACCCCGTCGCCGTTCACCGGCTGGTCGAGATCCGGCGCAAATCGCCGTAGGTTCATACGAATCACGTGTTTACGTTGCTCCCGGCCGCATCCGCGGCGGGAGCTCGTGGCGTTATTTCGGCATGAGCCTTGTGAGCGGGCTCCCGCGAAGGCGCGCTTGGCGGTACGTTGGGGCTCCCGAGGGAATACCAACGATGGATGGAGCGCGCGCGTGAACGTCAGCCAGACCCTGTTGAACTCCCGCATCCCCAACCTGCCCGCGGACCCGGAGGAGGTCGCGGCTCTGCTGCGCGGCGCCGGCTTCGAGGTATCGCGCCTGATGCCGCTGGCGGAGCTGCTGCGCCCCGTGGTGGTGGCGCACGTGGAGTCCGTCACCCAGCACCCCAGCGCCGACCGGCTGAAGGTGTGTGTCGTGAACGACGGCACCGAGCAAAGGCTGCAGATCGTCACCGGCGCGGACAACGTGGCGGCGGGTGCGTACTACCCCGTCATCCGCAGCGGCGTACGGCTGCCCAACGGTACCAAGATCAAGCGCGGCAAGCTGCGCGGCGAAGTTTCGGAGGGAATGCTGGGATCCGCGGACGAGCTGGAGCTCGGCACGGACCACGCGGGGCTGATGACGCTCCAAGGGGAGCCCGCGCCCGGCACGCCGCTGCCGGACGTGATCGACACGCCGGGCGTGGTGTTCGTGATCGACGGCAGCCTGGAGCTGGACGAGATCGTCCGCGCGCTCGGCGGCGAAGCCCCGGAACGCGAGGTGGATCCGAACGAATAACGCAGGCGAGCCAAGGCGCTGCAGCGGTCATTGCAGGCCGAGGCCTCGGCTGCCGTGGGGCCCTCACCCCGCCGCGCTGACACGCGTGCGACCCTCTCCCGCAAGCGGGGGAGGGTGTACACACCACGCTTGGGCGGGCGGCATCCAGCACCGGAGCCGCGACAGGTCCTGTCATCCTGAGGCCCAGGCGCACCGCGCTGACCCGCAGCACACGCTGCGCGGGCCGAAGGATCTAACCGCGGAAACGTACAAACCAGGGGGCGGCAGCGGTCGCGTAAGCGTGGGCCTCGGCTGCCGTGGGGCCCTCACCCCGCCGCGCTGACACGCGTGCGACCCTCTCCCGCAAGCGGGGGAGGGTGT
>NZ_DATBNB010000777.1 GCF_036554565.1 Longimicrobium sp.
GTGGCCTGCGCGGGCATCCACACGGTCATGAAGACGGCCGTGAGCATGATTCCGGCCGCCAGCGCGTGCGGGCCCTGCTCGAACCTGCGCAGAAAGAAGAGCGCCAGCCGCTTGCTGAGCCCCGAGTGGATGGTGGCCGCGGCCAGCATGAAGACGCCGATGATGAAGAACACCGCCGAGTTGCCGAACGAGGCGTAGATGTCGCCGGCCTCCATGGCCCCGGTGAGCGTCAGCAGCGACACCGCCAGCAGCCCGGTGACGCCGATGGGCACCAGGTCGGTGATCCACAGCGTGGTGCACACCAGGAAGACGGCGCAGGCGGCCTGCCCCGCCGGCGTGAGCCCGGCCGGGGTGGGCGCCAGGAACACGCCGATGGCCGCCGCCAGCCCCAGCGCCGACGCGCCCCACTGCAGCGCCGCGCCGCGGCTGAGCCGGCGCCGGGGCGCGGGGGAGGCCGGAGGGGGCGGAAGGTGCTCGCCGGGGCGGTCGGCCGGCCACAGGAACTCGCCGGGCGGGTCCTGGAGCAGGGTGGATCCCCGCCCCGCCGCCTCGCTCACGGCCCCCCTCCCGCCGCCTCGGCGTACACCCGCATCAGCACGGGGCCCGCGCGCTCGGCCACGCCGGGCGCGGCCGCGAGAATGCCGTGGGGCTGGCGCGGATCGGCCTTGTTGTAGGCCAGGGGCTCGCCCCGGCAGTCGGTGACGGTGCCGCCCGCCTCGCGCAGCACCACCTCCGGTGCGCAGGTGTCCCACTCCTTCAGGTACGGCACCGGGTGCACGTACAGGTCGCGCTCGCCCTCGGCCACCAGCGCGCACTTGATGCCGACCGAGCCCGCCGGGCGCACGTCGGTGATGCCCAGCGCCTCCTGCATGGTCACCAGCAGCGGGTCAGGGTGCGAGCGCGAGCCCACCAGCCGCGGCGCCCCCGCGGGGGCGGGACGGGCCCGCAGCCGCCTGCGCCGGCCCTCGTGCGCCACCCAGGCGCCCTGCCCCTGCGCGGCGGCGTACAGCACCCCCGTCGCGGGAAGCACCACCGCCCCCGCCACGGCGCGCCCGTCCACAGCCAGCCCCACCATCACGGCGAACTCGCCGTTGCGGGCCAGGAACTCGCGCGTGCCGTCCAGCGGGTCCACGATCCACACCCGCCGCGCGCCCATCCGGCCGGCGGGGTCGCGCGCCTCTTCCGAGAGCACGGCGTCGGCGGGAAACTCGCGCGCCAGCACCCGCGCGATGGCGCGGTGGGCGGCCTCGTCGGCCGCGGTGACGGGCGAGCCGTCGTCCTTGGCGCGGCTGGCCTGCTCGCCGTAGAAGGGCATGGCGGCGCGGGCGCCGGCGCGCGCGGCTCGTACGGCGGCGCGAAGCTCGGCGCGATAGGCGCCGGCGGGGAGGATGGATGAGGCCTGCGGCATGGAATCGTACACCAGGAACCTGAACGGGCCCCGGCCCGGCGGACTGCCGGCGGGGCGGAGGGCGGCCGCGATGGGCCGCCCGGGGTACCTCAGAAGCCGATGCGCCCCCCCACGGCGGCGGACACGTTCACCGCGTCGCCGGCGTAGTGGCGGTTCATCTCGTAGCTGGCCCGCACCCGCAGCAGCAGGTCGAACCCGGGGCGGAACAGGAGCGCCTCGCCGCCCAGCGAGTGGACGACGTCCACCTTTTCGTCCGCCGACGTCTCGCGGCTCACCGGGGCGCGCACGCGGGTGCGGGCCAGGTCCACGCTCCAGCGCCCGGCATCGTGAAACACGTCGAGCGCCAGCGTGCCGCCCCCGCCCCCGAAGGCGGCCGGCGAGCCCAGGATCTGGCCGCGGTGGGTGTGGCCCTGCCGCGACCGGCTGTGGCTGTACATGATGCCCTGCCAGCGGCCGGTGAGCAGCAGGTGCGAGGGCTGCGTGTCGAGCCACTCGCCGCGCAGCGACAGCAGCCGCCCGCCGCGCTCCCACACCTTGCGGCCCCCCAGCGCGTAGCCTGAAGAGTGGTCGGGCTCCAGCACGAAGTCCAGCGCGTCCCAGTTGTGGTCGTTGCGCATGTACTCGCCCCAGAACTCCGCGCCGCTTCCGGGAAGCACCCAGCGCGCGAAGACGGACGCCACCTGGTTGTCGGGCGACGACCGCTTGTCCGAGCCCACCCCCGTAGAGTCGAGCCGCGCCTTGAGAAATGCCTGGAACGGCTGCAGCAGGTGATCGACGGAAAGCCCCCCGGCGGGCCAGGTGGTATGGAAGAAGCGCGATCCGCCCACCTCCAGCCCGTCGAGCCCGAACGGCACCAGCACGCCCACCACTCCGGTCACCAGCCTGCGCCCCTCGCCCTGGGCCGGCGAGTACGCCGACTGCTCGGCGGCTCCCCAGATCACCCGGCCGTGCACCCGGCCGATCCCCAGGTTCCAGGGCGTGGAGGTGCCCGCGAAGGCGTGGAGGAACCCGCCCGCGTTCGTCCCCAGCACCAGCGGGTACTCGTCGCCCGGCCCCCACTGCTGGTTGGCGGTCGACACCCCGGCCGCCAGCCCCAGCACGTCGAGCCTGAGGGTGCTCTGCCCCGGGTCCACCCGCGCGTACGGCCTGTCGCCGAAGCGCTGGGGGGCGTCGATGCCGCCGGGCGCCTGCGGGTCGGCGAAGCGCAGCCTTCCCTCGCGGCCGTTGTCCATCAGGGC
>NZ_DATBNB010000778.1 GCF_036554565.1 Longimicrobium sp.
AGTGTAGAGAACCGCACGCGGGCCGCGGGCCCGCCATACCGAGCAGCAGATGCCGCAGATCGTTACGCTGATCCCCGGCGACGGGATCGGGCCGGACATTACCGAAGCCGTGGTGCGCGTCATCGAGGCGACCGGCGCCGACATCCAGTGGGACCGCCGCGATGCCGGCGTGAGCGCCATCGAAAAGCACACCACGCCCATTCCCCAGGAAACGCTGGACTCCATCCGCACGAACCGGGTGGCGCTCAAGGGGCCGCTGACCACGCCCGTGGGTGTGGGCTTCCGCTCCATCAACGTGGCGCTGCGCAAGGAGTTCGACCTGTACTCCAACGTCCGCCCCGCGTACACCATCGTGCGCGGCGGGCGGTACGAGGGGGTGGACATCGTCCTGATCCGCGAAAACACCGAGGGGCTGTACAGCGGCGTCGAGCACTACGTGGGCATCGGCGGCGACCCCCGCGCGGCCGCGGAGAGCGTGATGCTGGTCACCCGCTTCGGCGTGGAGCGCATCCTTCGGTATGCCTTCGAGTACGCGCTGAAGAACGGGCGCAAGAAGGTGACGCTGGCCCACAAGGCCAACATCCTCAAGTACACGCAGGGCCTCTTCCTGGACGTGGGCCGCGAGATGGCCAAGGAGTACGAGGGCCGCGTGCAGTTCGAGGACCGCATCATCGACGCGGCGGCCATGATGCTGGTGATGGACCCCGACAAGTTCGACGTGATCGTTTGCGAGAACATGTTCGGCGACATCCTGTCGGACCTCATCGCGGGCCTCGTCGGCGGGCTGGGGATGGCGCCGGGCGCCAACATCGGCAAGGACGCGGCGATCTTCGAGGCGGTGCACGGCTCGGCGCCCGACATCGCGGGAAAGGGCATCGCCAATCCGCTGGCCCTGCTGCTGGCCGCGGCGATGATGCTGGACCACCTGGACATGCGCGACGAGGCCGCCCGCATCCGCAAGGCGCTGGTGGCGACGGTGGTGGAGGGCGACAGCCTTACGCCCGACCTGGGCGGCACCGGCACCACCGACTCGCTGGCCGACGCCATCATCAAGCGCCTCTGATGGAAACCGCGACCCTCCCGCCCGGACTGGATGAGGAGTTTCCGCCCTTCATCTGCACCCAGTGCGGGCTGCCGAAGGAGGGCGAGAAGGCCGACGACGCGGGCCGGTGCGAAACGTGCCGCCAGGGCCTGATCCGGCAGTCGGGGAAGTGGGCGCTGGTGCCGGCCGCGGTGATGGCGGCGCTGTACCTGTGGATGATCATCTTCTTCGGGCTGATCGAATCGCCCGCGATGATCTTTTTCCTGGCGCTGGGCGCGGCGTTGGCGTTCGTGGCGTACAAGGTGGGGCGGCGAGTGGCGTTCGACCTGCTGGTCGTCCGCGGCCGCGGAATGCGGAAACGCTGATGCGAGATCTGCTGCTTTCTCCCTGGGTGAACGTGGTGGGCGCCGTGGCGGGCGGTTTGTTCCTGGGCTACGGGCTGGGCACGCTGCCGGGCGGGATCACCGCGTGGGGCGCACTGTGGACGGTGCTGGGCTTCGTGCTGCTCTGGTGGACGCTGATGGACCGCCGCAAGGCGCGCTCCGGCACCCCCGAGAGCGAGGCCGACGGCTCGCGCACGATCGAGTAAGGTCACGACGGCAACGACGGTCACTGCACCGCATATGAAGCCCCGCGCGGTCCGCGGGGCTTCTGCGTTTCACCCGACTTTCGCACTTTCGCACTCACGCACTCACGCACTCTCATGATCCAGACCGCATCCGACTCCCTGGACCCGTGGGGCGCGCTGGCCCGGCTGCGCGAGGCCGGCCCGCTGGTGCACTGCATCACCAACTACGTGGCGATGGACGTTACCGCCAACGCGCTCCTGGCCATTGGCGCCTCGCCCGCGATGGTGCACGCGCGCGAGGAAGCGGCGGACTTCGCCGGCATCTCGCGGGCGCTGGTGATCAACATCGGCACGCTGTCGCCGCCTTGGGTAGAGGCGATGGAGATGGCGGTGGATCGTGCCGTGGCGCTCGGCACGCCGTGGGTGCTGGATCCCGTCGGTGCCGGGGCAACGCCGTACCGCACCGGCGTCGCGGGCGACCTCGCCCGCCGCAAGCCGGCGGTGATCCGGGGCAACGCGTCGGAAATCCTTACGCTGGCGGGTGAGGTGGGCGGGGCCAAGGGCGTCGACAGCACGCGCACCCCGGAAGAGGCGCGCGAGGCGGCTGCGGAGCTGGCGCGCTCCCTGGGCTGCGTGATCGCCGTCACCGGGCAAGTGGACCACGTGACGGACGGCACGCGCACGCTGGCCATCCACCACGGCCACGAGATGATGACCCGCGTCACCGCGCTGGGGTGCGCGCTGGCCGGCGTGACGGGCGCCTTTCTGGCCGTGGAGCCGGACCCGCTGCACGCTGCGGCGTACGCGCTCGCCTTCTTCGGGCTGGCGGGTGAGATGGCGGCGTCCGGCTCCATCGGCCCGGGCACCCTGCGCGTCCGGCTGATGGACGCGCTCTACATCCTCGACACGCAGACCGACAAGGAGATCCGGATCGAGCCCGTGCGGTGAGGCTTTGAGGCGGCTGGTCTGTGCGGTCGGTGGCCGATTCTGGAGGGGGCTTGCGGACGTCGCTCGGGCCGTATGTATTTGACCTGCAACGACGTTGTGCGCTCCCCATGCTGGAGCACGGAACGGATCGTCCCGCTCGCCCGCACCGAGGAGAACCATATGGCAACCGAGCCTGCATACCAGGTCGACAGAAACGAGAATGAGATCATCGTCCGGCTCCGCCGGAACGCCGTGAACGAGGAGCGGGCCTCGCGAATCATCTCGTATCTGGAACTGGCATCGATCCGCGACCGTAGTCGGCTAACCGCCGAAGGGGCAGCCGAACTCGCAGACGAGATCGACCAGGCCGTTTGGAAGAAAAACCGCGATCGACTCTCCGGCCATGGACGTTGACGAGGCGCCGGTCGTCACGGACACGAATGTGATCTTCTCGGCCTTGCTGCGTCGCGAGGGGCGATTCCTGGAGATCCTCTTCGAATCGGAGCACAGCTTTCATATCTGTGAGAGCGTTCTTAGCGAGTTGTTTCGGTTGAAGGAGAAGATCGCGCGGGCGAGTGAACTCGACGAAGACTCGCTCGCCCGCCTGTATCATGAGATCATCTCCCTCCTGAGCATCCACAAGGAAGCACGAATCGCGGCGGTACATTGGGATCGAGCACGAACGTTGTGCGACGGAGTCGATCCCGCGGACGCTCCTCACGTCGCACTAACGCTCGATCTGGACGGGGTGCTCTGGACCGGCGACAAGCGGCTCCGTACCGGGTTGCGGCTGAAGGGGTTCGACCGCTTCTTCATGCCGTGAGCAGAGTCTGCGCGTTCGATCTCTCGATGCGCGCTCGAGTTGGAACGCGCGTTGCGAGCGATTTCGTCCGCTACGAAAGCGGCCTTCCATGCAGGAGAGAGATCGTATGCGCTACGACGAGGGCTACGGACACGGGGACGGTCGGCATGACGGCTGGGAGTTCCAAATCCCTGGAGGCGGCCGGGGCTACGACCGGGGATATCGCCAGGCCGGCAGCCCGTGGAACGGCGAGCGGCCCTGGGTGGGCGGCTACCGCGAAGGCTACCAGGGCGGAAGCGGCGGCTACGCGATCGGCGGCGGGCCGCGGTACCTGGACGACAACGGTGGACGGCCAGACCAGGAGCACGGGTTCAGGCGCCCGCGCGGGCAGCAGGGCGGGGGTGGGCGCGACGGGACCTACTTTTTCCGCGGTCGAGCCGGATACGGCGGTGACTTCAACGCCGGTGGCGACCACGCGGCGTATGATGGTCCGCGCAGCGGCACGGGCTTCGGCGGACGGGGCGGGTACGGGCGCGACTTCGGTGCGCGGGGCGGCGCCTACGGGCGGGACTTCGGCGCGCGGGGCGGCTACGGGGGCGACTTCAACGTGACCAACCGCGGCCGGAATGAGGATCACGGCGCCCGGCGCGAGTTCCAGAACGAGGGCCGGCTCGAAGGTTATCGTCCGGACCACGGCCCGGTGGGCGGCTCGTACCTGGCGCGGCCCGGTCCGCGCTACGGTGAGGACGATCGGTGGACCCGCGAGACCACCCGCTGGTTCTGATCGGAGCGACACGAAGAAGGCGCCGGGTTCGGCGCCTTCTTCGCGTTCCGGGGCGGCGGGCGTGGGAACGAATCGTGCTCTGTCCACCGCCCGCGCGCCCCTCCGGGCCTGCGTTCCAAGCTTTCGCGCGCCCGCCGTTCCTGGACGGCGGCGGCTTTCCGGCCGTGTTCTGGCCAGCCCGGAGCGTCAAATCGACGGCAGCCATTCACGTGAGCGAAACCATTCGCACCGACACCTCCGGAGCCATCGCCGTGGGCGACCCTCTCGCCGTTCGGGCCAACAAGCTCGAACTCCTGGAGCGCCTCGCCGACGCGCTGGCCCATGAAATCAAGAACCCGCTGCACTCCATGGTCATCAACCTGGAAGTGCTGAAGCGGAAGCTTGGCCGCATCTCCGGCGGCGACGAGGTGCTGCGCTACACCAACGTGCTGGGCGAAGAGCTGGACCGGGTGAGCCGCCGCGTGGAGCTTCTGCTGCGCCTTTCCCGCCCCGACCGCGGCAGCGAAGAAACCACCCTCACCGAGCTGGTGGAAGAGGTGATGGAGCTGGTGCAGCTGGAGGCGCGGCACAGGGAGGCGCGGGTGGAGTACAATACGGAAGGAGCCATGGCCCGCGTGCGCGTGGGAAGGCAGCCCGCCCGGCAGATCATCCTGAACCTGGTGCTCGACGCGCTCGAGGCGCTGCCCAGCGGCGAAACCCTTCACGTCACCGTGCGTGGCGAAGACGGGCGTTCGACGCTGACCATCCGGTCGTCCACGGCGCCGGGCGCCACGCAGGGCGAACGCACGGGAGTGGCGTCGCTGCTGGCCGAAAGCGTCGGCGGGCAGGTCTGGGCGCAGGACGGCACGCGCACGTTCGTCCTGCCGTCGGGCCGGGCCTGAAACACGGGCTACCTCGTTCCATCCCAAGCGGTTGACCACACACGCCACCGGTCGGTATCTTGAAACGTTCCATACAAGTTGCGGTTCCATCCCGACGACCCACGGGTATGCCTGAAAAGATCCTGGTTGCCGACGACGAGCGCCACATCGCCGAGGGGCTGCAGATGCTCCTTGCCGACGAGGGCTACGAAGTCGACACCGCCACGGACGGCAACGCGGCCTGGAAGCTGGTTCAGGAAAACGCCTACGGCGTAGTGCTGGCGGACCTGCGCATGCCGCAGGTGGACGGGCTGGAGCTGTTCGGGCGCATGCGCAAGGCCGGCATCCCGTCGGAGATGATCATCATCACCGGCGAGGGCTCCGTCGACACGGCCAAGGAGGCCATGCGCGAGGGTGCCTACGACTATCTGGAAAAGCCGCTGAAGATCGACCGCCTCAAGGAGCTGATCCCCAAGGCGCTCGAGAAGTTCCAGGTGAAGCAGGCCAACAAGCAGCTCGAGGAGCGCCTGGCCAACCTCACTCGTTTCGTGGACCTGATCGGCCAGTCCGAGGAGATGAGGTCCATCTACTCGACCATCGAGGCGGCGGCGCCCACCACGGCCAGCATGCTCATCGTGGGCGAGAGCGGCACCGGCAAGGAGCTGGTGGCGCGCGCCATCCATGAAAAGAGCAACCGGGCCAAGGGGCCGTTCATCGCCATCAACTGCGCCGCGTTCCCCCGGGAAATCCTGGAGAACGAGCTGTTCGGCCACGAGAAGGGCGCGTTCACGGGGGCCATCAACGAAAAGCAGGGCTGCTTCGAACTCGCGGACGGCGGCACGCTGTTCCTGGACGAGGTGGCCGAGATGGAGCCCGACATCCAGGTGAAGTTCCTGCGCGCGCTTGAGCAGCGGTCGTTCCGGCGCCTGGGCGGCAAGAAGGAGATCCACGTTGACATCCGCGTGGTTTCCGCCACCAACAAGCAGATCGGCAAGGCCATCGACGACGGCAAGCTGCGCGAGGACCTGTACCACCGCCTGGCCGTCATCCCGCTGTTCCTGCCGCCGCTGCGCGAGCGCCGCGGCGACGTGCGGCTGCTGGCGGAAAGCTTCCTGCGGCGCTTCTCGGAGGAGAACGGCAAGAAGCAGCTGAAGAGCTTCTCGCCCGAAGCGCTGGAGTTCATCAACGCGTACCGCTGGCCGGGCAACGTCCGCGAGCTGAAGAACGCGGTGGAGCGCGCGGTGATCTTTGCCCGCACGGAAGAGATCACCCTGGGCGACCTGCGGGCGCACGAGCTGATCGGGTCCGAGGACCGCGAGGTGCGCGTTCCCGTCGGCACTTCCATTCAGCAGGCGGAGCGCACGCTGGTGCTCAAGACCTTCTCCTTCGTCGAGGGCGACCACAACCGGGCCGCCTCGATGCTGGGGATCGAGGAAGACGAGCTTCGGAACCGGCTGAACCAACTGGTCGCCGGCGAGACCGTCCCGGCCTGACCGGCGCGTCGCTGCACGCACGCGAAAGGCCGCGCACCGACCCAGTCGGTGCGCGGTTTTTCTGTGGCGTACGTGGCGGGAGATATGGCTTGGACCGCGCGGGATCGGAGCGTAACTTGCTGCTCATGAGTGAAATCCGACGAGATGGGTCAGTCTACCGAACTGGACCCAAACGTCACGCTACACTGAAGGGGAGAGCACATGACTGCCGCAAACGTGATCACCATCAATCCTAAAGTCCTGAGCGGAACGCCTGTGTTCACAGGCACTCGCGTACCGGTGGAGAGCTTGATCGATCACCTTAAGGCGGGCGACACACTAGAGGATTTCCTTGAAGGCTTCCCCGGTGTTCAACGTGAGCAGGCCGAAGCCTTCCTTGAGCTGGCGCTCGACGCAGCGTTGAGCCATGCGCGTGCTGCTTGATGAGCAGATCGACCGCCGCTTGAAGGAGCGGTTCGGTGCGGAATTCGAGGTCAGGGCGGTTCTGGATGTCGGCTGGGGCAGCCTCGAAAACGGGGCGCTTTTACGTGCCGCGGAACGCGAATACGACGCGTTCGTCACGATGGACCGTGGCATCCCACACCAGCAGAACATACCAAGCCTCAAGATCGGCATCGTCGTAGTCCGGGCGAAGAGCAATCGCCTGGAAGACGTGTCGCCACTCGTGCCTCAGATCGAAGCCGCACTTCGGGCGTCGAAGCCCGGCACAGTCGTGTACGCGAGTGAAGGTGGGACAGCGTGAGCGTTCGCCCGAGTCTTGCTAGAGCATCCTCACTCGATCAGCAGGTGCGCGGGCCACGTTGAATGAGGGTGAATCGATGGCGATGATGGACGAGCTGGTGCAGCAGATCGCGACACGGACGGGACTGCCGCAGGACAAGGCAATGCAGGCGGCGCAGACCGCCATCGAGTTCCTGGACAGCCGGCTTCCGGCGCCCGTTGGCGGCAACCTCAAGCGTCTGACGGAGGGCGGCGGTGCCGGTGGCGGCGGTCTCCCCGACATGGGCGACGTGGCCGGCAAGCTGGGCGGCATGTTCGGCCGATGATCCAAGCGCGGCCGGCCCCATTCCCGGGGCCGGCCGTTTCCCGCATCGATCCACCTCTCGCCTGGCGCACGACTCAATGAATTCCGACGTCCTGAACGCAGCCCGCACGGCCTTTCCCGCATCCACCGGAACCCTCACCCTGGGCGCCGTGGTGCACGAGGGCGCCTGCGCGCCGGAGCCGCTGGTGTCGCTGCCCCTGTCGATGATGAACCGCCACGGGCTGATCGCCGGCGCCACGGGCACGGGCAAGACCAAGTCGCTGCAGCTGATCGCCGAGCAGCTGGCCAGCGCCGGCGTGCCCGTCTTCCTTTCCGACGTGAAGGGCGACCTCAGCGGCATCGGCGTGCCGGGCGAGGCGGGCGACCGCGTGAAGCAGCGCGCCACCGACACGGGCTACGCCTGGCAGCCCGCGGGGATGCCCGTGGAGTACCTGAGCCTTTCGGGAAAGCTGGGCGCGCAGCTGCGGGCCACCGTCTCCTCCTTCGGCCCGCTGCTGCTGGCCAAGGTGCTGGGGCTGAACGAAACGCAGTCCAGCGTGCTGACCCTGGTCTTCAAGTACTGCGACGACAAGGGGCTGCTGCTGCTGGACCTTTCGGACCTGCGCGCCGCGCTCCGCTACCTGTCGGAAGAGGGCGCCGACGAGCTGAAGGAGTACGGCGGGATGTCGAAGCAGACCGTGGGCGTGCTGCTTCGAGAGCTGGTGGAGCTGGAGGCGCAGGACGCCGAGCGCTTCTTCGGCGAGCCGGAATTCGACCTGGACGACCTGCTGAAGACGGCGCCGGATGGGCGCGGGATCGTGAGCGTGCTGGAGCTGCAGGACGTGCAGGAAACGCCCGCGCTGTTCAGCACCTTCATGCTGTGGATGCTCGCCACGCTGTATCACACGCTGCCGGAGATGGGCGACGTCGAAAAGCCCAGGCTGGTGTTCTTCTTCGACGAGGCCCACCTGCTGTTCGACGGCGCCAGCAAGGCGCTGGTGGACCAGGTGGAGCAGGTGGTGCGGCTGATCCGGTCCAAGGGCGTGGGCGTGTTCTTCATCACCCAGAACCCGCGCGACGTGCCGGCCGAAATCCTGGGCCAGCTGGGGCACCGCGTGCAGCACGCCCTGCGCGCCTTTACCCCGGACGATGAAAAGGCGCTGAAGTCCGCCGCGCGCACGTTCCCGAAGACGACGTTCTACGACGTGGAGGAAACGCTGACCACGCTGGGCATCGGCGAGGCGCTGGTGACCACGCTGTCCCCGTCGGGCGTGCCCAGCCAGCCGTTCGCCGTGCGCATGGTGCCGCCGTCGTCGCGGATGGGCCCGCTGACCGCGGACGAGCTGCAGGTGCGCATCGGCGCCTCGGAGCAGGTGCGGAAGTACGCGCAGGAGATCGACCGCGAAAGCGCGCGCGAGATGCTGGAAGAACGTGCGGGGCAGGCGCAGGAGGCGGAAGACGAGGCGGCGGCTGCTCCGCGGAGCTCCGGCCGGGCGCCAGACTACGAGCGCGCGCCGCGCACCGCCACGCGAAAGACGTCGCGCACGGCCAACGACGAGCCCGCGCCGCGTCGGGGCCGCAAGGAACGCGGGACGGTGGAGCAGATCCTTCGATCGCCCGTCGCCAAGTCTGCCGTGAACACCCTGGTCCGCGGACTGGTGGGTGCCCTGCTGGGTGGACGGCGCAGGCGGTGAGCGGCGTTCAGATCCGCCCCCGGGCGGGGGAGCATCCGTTTCGCCACAAATTGCGAAAGTGAGCGCAAACCCGCGCTAACATTGGACAAAGCCGCGCGTTTTTTGAACCGGGCGGCTGCCGTTTTCGGGGCTCTTTCGGTGGCATGGCGATTGCCTTTGAACACCTCTGAGGGGGAGAGGCAGGGAGCCAGCGTCTCGGTGGGACGCCGCACCGGAGGTACCAGAGGATGGCGGCACAACGCATACTCGTCATCGAGGACGAGGCAGCCGCGCGCGAGGCGCTGAAGAGCCTGCTCGACGAGGAGGGCTACACCGTCTGCACGGCGGAAAGCGGCAGGCGCGGCCTGGAGCGGCTCGAGGATTTTCGCCCCGATACGGTGGTGTGCGACTTCTACCTCCCCGACATCGACGGGCTGCAGGTGGTGCGCGCCATCCGCTCGGCAGGCGACAGCGGGGTGCGCGTGATCATCATCACGGCCGGGTGCGGCGGCGAAGAGGCCGAGAGCACACTGCGCCGCGAGGCCGACTTCTTCTTCCAGAAGCCGCTGGACCTGCGCCGCTTCCGCGATGTCCTGCAGGCCGAGGGCGACGACGCCGCGCGCGGCGCGCTTGCCCTTCACTGACATCAATCCGAAGCAACATGCGTGAGGACGTGGGGCAGCCGCGGATCGTGATCGAGGAGCGCGGCGGGGGCGCCGGCTCCTTTCTGCTGGGTGTGCTGGTGGGCGCCGGCCTGGCGCTGCTGCTGGCGCCCCGCAGTGGGCGCGAGACGCAGCGCGAGATCCGGGGTTTCGTCACCGGGCGCGTGGACGCGGTCCGTGGAGCGGTGGATACCCGGGTGGAGCAGGCGCGGACGGCGGTGGACGAGGGGCGGTCGGCGGCCGCCCAGGCGCGGGCCGAGCTGCAGCGGCGGGTGCAGGAGGCCAAGGCCTCGTACCGCGGCGGCCAGCGCCCCGAACCCCCGCGCGCCCCGGCGCTGCAGCTGGCGGTTTCCTCACCTCCCGTCCAGGAGGTGGTGATCACCGAGGTGACCACCGAACCCGACGTGGGAGACCTGGCGGGCGGCGAAGTTCGTTGACGGCGCGGCGCGGCCGGACCTAGCTTGGCTGCATGGCCGAACCCACCGCTCCCCCCAGTAGAGCCGCGATACTGCGAAGGGCCGCCCGTGCGGCCCTTTCGCGCGTTCTCGGCGGGTGGGCGGAGTTCGGGCGGCGGGTGTACATCAAGGCCGGCGAGGACGACATCTTCTTCCTGGCCGGCGGCATCGCCTTTAACGTCCTGGTGGCGGCCGTACCGTTTCTGCTGATGCTCATCGCCATCTTCGGCTACGTGCTGAAGGCGGCGGTGAACGATCCCCAGCAGGCCGCGGTGGAGTACGTTCTTTCCATCCTGCCGCCGTCGCAGCGCATCGTTTCGATCACCCGCTCCCTCGTGGGCGAGGTGGTGGCGGGGCGCACGCGGTTCGGCATCCTGGGCCTGGTGCTGTTCATCTGGTCGTCCACGCGGCTGGTGGCCAGCCTTCGCTCCGTCCTCAAGCACATCTTCGACCTGCCCGAAGAGCGGCCGATCATCGCCGGGATGTTCTTCGATCTGCAGATGGTGCTGGTGGCGGGAACGCTGTTCGTGTTCAACACGGGCATCACCGTCGCCGTCGAGGCGGCGCAGGCGTACGGCGTGCGGTGGCTGGGCCTTTCGTCGTATCCCGAGGTGCAGTCGGTGCAGCGGGCGCTGGCGCGGATCCTGGCGTTCTGCTTCATCCTGCTGATGTTCGTGCTGATGTACCGCTATCTTCCCAAGCGGAAGACGCCTTGGCGCATCGCCCTGGTGGCGGCGGTGTTCACGTCGGTGTCGTGGGAGCTGCTGAAGGGGATCTTCGCGTGGTACGTCACCTACGTCAGCGACTGGCGCACGACGTACGGAACGCTGGCCTCTCTGATCCTGCTCGTGTTTTGGATATATTACTCGGCCATCGTGTTCGTGCTGGGCGGCGAGGTGGCCCAGGTGTACGATCTGATGCGCATCCGGCGCAAGCAGAGGGAGCTGTTGGAATGACTGCGAAGTGCGTGAGTGCGTTGGTGCGTGAGTGCGGGAGTGGCTTCGGCGTGGCGCTGGGGCTGGTGCTCGCCCTCGTCTTCGGCGTTGCGGACGCCGGGGCGCAGACCCTGCCCGGGAGTCCGCTTGCCCTGGCGCACGGGGTGGAGCGCGAGGGGGCGGCCCGGTATCGCGATCCGCCGGTCGGCGCCGAGGGGCGGTACATCGTGGTATCCCTCGCCGAGCACCGGCTGTACCTGATGGAAGAGGAGCGGGTGATCTGGTCGGCGCTGGTGGGCACCGGCACGGGCACGCGGCTGGAGGGCGCGGGGCAGAAGTGGGAGTTCAGCACCCCGCGCGGCATGTTCCGCGTGCAGCGCAAGGAAAAGGACCCACGCTGGTACGTTCCCGACTGGGCCTACCTGGAGCGCGGCGTTCCCATCCCCGATCCCGGCTCCGAGGAGCGCTGGGAAGAGGGGATGCTGGGGACCACGGCGCTGTTCCTGGGCGAGGGCATTGCGCTGCACGGCACCAACAAGCCCGAGCTGCTGGGCCAGGACGTTTCGCACGGCTGCATCCGCATGACCAACGAAGCGGCGCGCCAGCTGTACCACGAGGTAGAAGTCGGCACGCCCGTCTTCATCTACTGATTCGTGGGCGTGTGACGGAATCCGCCGCCGCTCGGTCATTCGAGTCCGCAGCGGGCCCGTCGCTGCCACACCAAAGCAGCGGTCACGCGGGGTTGGTCGAAACGTCTCGGAATCCGGCGCTGTCATCCTGAAGGAGCGGCCACGCGGAACCGTTCGCCGCACCGTGGACGGCAGCGACTGAAGGATCCGCCACACACCACGCTTGGCGCACCGGTGTGGAGGCTGCACGGAATTCCAGCGGTGGCGCATCATCCGCGGAAACGCGACTGTGTGCCAGGGAATGGATCGGTGCGCTACGACGACTGTGTGGCGGATCCTTCGGTCGCTGCGAAGTCGTATGCACAGGGAGGTTCGGCGTGGCCGCTCTCTCA